>NZ_JAVRBM010000100.1:0-30949 GCF_034531255.1 Nostoc sp. ChiQUE01b
GGAGCAGGGGGAGCAGGGGGAGCAGGGGGAGCAGGGGGAGCAGGGGGAGCAGGGGAAGGCAACTAGTTATCTATTTTATATACCTAAAGTTCTTGGACTATCAATCTAACAACTTTTCGCTACTTCTCTCTATCTAGCTTCTCTTGGATAGCTTGACGACAAAATTCAGGAGGATCGTCCTTAGCTTTTACCTCTTCCTTCATTTCTTTGGTGACACGCAAATGTAGATATTCAGTTAATGGTCGTTCTCTATCTGTGGTGAATGGCTTTAAGTTATCTGGATTACCTTTATTTTTAGACATTGTATAGAAATACAAATAAATTTATTCTCCACGTGTATATCAGTGGATAATCTTAAATCGATGGGCATCTTAGCCTGAGAAACTTGTTGCCCACCGATTCCCACTTTTACAAGAGGTAACTCTATTTTATGTTTACACGCACAGAATTAGAAGTTAAAAGCTTGAGAGCGTTACGCGATTTATGTTTGATACAGTATGGCATTCAAGCAATAGGAAACCCTGCTGATAAAGCATCCTACATTAACGCACTCCTAACTTTTCCTGTTGTAGCTTGCAAGCAAGTGTCAGAAAATAAAGGATTGAAGTCTCCTATGTTTTCTCAAGTAGAAGCGCTAGAAGCGACACTAGAAGCGATGGGAACACCGACACCAGAGCAGTCAGCATTACTCAAGGTGACAATGGAGGGAAGGAAACTAGAGTACCCAGCACGTTACAGTCAAGAGAAACTGTTTGGACTCTATCGAGTTAAATGGCATCTGGATACAGCATTAGAGATCCTGGGAATGCTTTAAATGATTAATTAGCGATGTCTACGACGAGCTTCGCTTACGCACAAAATCCGTACAAAAATAATAGAGTACAAACCGTCAAAGGTTTATACTCCATTAGAGGGGAGAGAGCAGGACATAAGCCGGGTTCTGTTCTCTTGCGAGGGCAGTTATCTATCTGGGACGCCTGTTACCAAACGCCTCTAGCGGCTCTCATTGAGCGGAACTGGTAAAAGACCAACCGTAGTTCCTATCGCCTTGCTCCCAACCGGGGTTTACCGAGCCAGCACCTCTCGATACTGCTGGTGCGCTCTTACCGCACCTTTGCACCCTTACCAAAGATTGGGGAGTGGGGAGTGGGGAGTGGGGAGTGGGGTTTTTCTTTCCCTATTCCCTATTCCCTATTCCCTATTCCCTAATTCATTGGCGGTATCTTTCTGTGGCACTATCCTCACGATCGCTCGCACTGGACGTTATCCAGCAAGTTTGGTCTTTCGGGAGTCCGGACTTTCCTCAAACCAGTAACTATGACTGATCTGCAACCGCCTGCGCCTACTCTCTCCTTAGATCCAGTGTACCCGGTTGACAGAAAGGGTTGACAGGTTATTGCTTTTTTTTATTCCAAGGTAGAGCGTAAGTCCAAGGTAGTTTCCTGACTGTGAAAGGACAATTGATAATGCTAATGGGAGGAAAATCACGACCTGGAGCTAGACCTAAACGCACCTCAGATATCCTCAGCACTAATTGCAGGGAAAAATCCAACTCTTTTTTTCTGTTAAGAAAGTCGTTGTACAACTTTTTTTGCCCTTTTTGTAGCCCATTGATATCAATTAGTGGTTTTTTTGCTGAATAGATTCCAGCTTCTTTATCGCGCTCGAAAACATCTTCTGCTGTCACTGTTTCAGAAAGTGTTTTCTTGGGAGCAATCAGGCTAGGACTTTGGGGTACTGCTAAGTCGCGGGTTAAGTCTGGTGATTTCCGAATTACGCGGCGCGATTGCTTACTATGTTCAACAACTAAAGAACTGTTATCCCAATCAACGTATAGGGCAACATTATCCGATTTATTTTCGATACTAATTCCTAAATCTTTCAAATCGTCAATTGGGTATGAGGGTTTGAGTTTAAAAGAAATTCCAATTTTATCATCGAGATTTTGTTCTTTGAGTTGTTCGTCAACGATTCCTTTTTTAAACTCAAATTTAACTTGGTCATCGATGGATTCTATCATGCGGTTGAAAACATAAGAAACACCGATAATATAAATCGTCAAAACTACTAAATTCTGGTCGCTACTCCTCATAACTCAAAAATCTTAACTCCCAGTGCTAATGAATATATATTTGACCAAAAATAAAAAGGTACAAGCCCCTAAATTTATTTATGGGGTTCTTAAATTTTGACTTTTGACTTTTGACTTTTGACTTCCCCAAAGGGGCTGACTCATCGCTAATCTACAACTTTTAATTGCGCTTGATTACTATAGAATTTTGCAGCCAGCCTCTTCGCCAAAAAAAGAATAGCAAACTAAATGCGATCGCTATCATTACTGCCCAGCAAAGTGGATAGCCCCAATACCAATTCAATTCCGGCATATTATATGGCGATTTTTCAGTATTAAAATTCATACCATATATTCCGGCAACAAAAGTCAGTGGAATAAAGATTGTTGAAACTATCGTTAGCACCTTCATGATTTCATTCATTTTATTACTCACTGCTGAAAGGTACACATCCATTAAGCCAGACGCTAGTTCTCGATAAGTTTCTACCATATCCATGACTTGCACCGTATGGTCATAACAATCTCGCAGGTAGATTCGCACTTCTTCACAAATCAAATCGGGATCATCTCGAATTAAAGAATTAATTGCATCCCGCTGCGGCCAGATAGCACGACGTAGTTGTAGTAATTCTCGCCTAATTTGATAAATATTTTGCAGTGTTTGGGGAGTAGGTTTAACTATTACTTCCTCCTCTAATTCTTCGATTCGCTCACCATAAAGCTCCAGTACAGGGAAAAAGCCATCAATAATTGCATCTAACAGGGCGTAAGCTAAATAATCCGCTCCCTGTTTACGGATGATACCTTTGTTTTTTTCAATTCGCGATCGCACCGTTTCAAAGCAATCATGTTCTGGTTCCTCTTGTACTGTCAGCAAGTAATGTTTTCCCAATATCAAACTCACTTGCTCGCTGTAAAAACCACATGTTTTTTCCTTTGGTACTACCATCCGGGCAATGAATAGCAATTGATCTTCATAATCCTCGGTTTTGGGACGCTCCGGTACATTGACTATATCTTCTAAAACTAGAGGATGTAACTCAAAAACTTTACCTAATCGTTGTAATATGTCTTGACTACCTAAACCTTGTACGTCTACCCAAGAAATAGATTCCTTGTCCAGATATGGCACACATTCCTCTGGAGTTGCTATTTGTTCGCGGATGAAATTGGTTTGGTTATAGTCAATCAAAAAAATTATCGGTGGTGGAGCATCTGCATCAATAAAAATAGTTCCAGGTAGAGTCCCTGGTTGATGATGGAACTCGTCTTCATACAACTTGGTGACTATTTTAGGAAGGCGAGGTAGTTTTCGTGCCATACAATATTACCTAATAGTAATTTGTCATTTGTCATTTTTCCTTTGTCATTTGTGAATAACAAAGGACATAAGGATAACTTACACGTTATTTCACAAAAATTAATATAAAGTCTAAATTGTGTAATTATTTATGTTGCTAATTTGGTCATCAGCCAGATTTAATCTAACGAATTACGAATTACGAATTGGTATAACATATTGCCTCTGAATGAGCAATGCTACAAAAACAGTTTGCCTTGACAAGACAAACTGTTTAAAAAATATAGGACTTACGCACACTCTACGAATTCTTCTCTTCGAGACGCTACGCGTTGGCGTTCTTGGCGTCTTGGCGGTTCGACAAATTAAGCTTTTGGGCGATTTTTGCGCAAGTCCTAAAATATTTATCTGGGTTAGCAGAAATTAGAACATGCCCATGCCGCCCATACCGCCCATACCGCCCATGCCACCCATACCGCCCATACCGCCCATATCAGGGGCAGCAGCAGCAGATTTCTTCTCTGGTTTTTCAACAACGATCGCTTCGGTGGTTAAGACCAAACCAGCAATGGAACCAGCGTTTTGCAAAGCTGAACGCACGACTTTGGCAGGGTCGATAATACCAGCAGCAATCAAGTCTTCAAATTCGCCAGTAGCGGCGTTGTAGCCAATGTTGAAGTCGCTATCCCGGACTTTCGAGACGATTACAGAGCCTTCAGCACCAGCGTTGTCTGCTATTTGGCGTAAAGGGGCTTCTAGCGCTCGTTCGACAATATCAGCCCCGATTTTTTCTTCGTCATTTTGTAGGGTGTTTTTAATCGCTTCTACCGCCTTAGCTAAGTGAATTAAGGTTGTTCCACCACCAGGAACAATACCTTCTTCCACAGCAGCTTTAGTAGCATTCAGCGCGTCTTCAATCCGCAGTTTACGGTCTTTGAGTTCAGTTTCGGTTGCCGCACCCACTTTAATCACTGCCACGCCGCCAGCAAGCTTGGCGATACGTTCTTGGAGTTTTTCTTGATCGTAGTCAGAATCAGTTTCTTCTAACTGTCTGCGAATTTGACCAATCCGCTTTTGTACTTCTGGCTTGGTGACACTGCCAGCGACAATTGTGGTGCTTTCTTTGTCAATCGTGATTTTGCGGGCAGTTCCCAGCGCTTCTAAAGCAGCGGTATCCAAGCTTAAGCCGATTTCTTCAGAAATCAACTGTCCATCGGTGAGAATAGCAATATCTTCTAACAAAGCTTTGCGGCGATCACCAAACCCAGGCGCTTTAATCCCAGCCACAGCCAGTACACCCCGCGCTTTGTTCACCACCAAAGTAGCCAGAGCATCACCTTCAACATCTTCAGCAATAATTAGCAAAGGCTGACCAGAACGGGCAACTTTTTCTAAAATCGGCACTAAATCTTGGATGCTGCTGATTTTTTTATCTGTCACTAAGATTCGGGCGTTTTCAAATTCGACGATTTGCCGTTCGTTGTTGGTGACGAAGTAGGGAGAAATATAACCCCTGTCAATCTGCATCCCCTCAACTACTTCTAGTTCAGTGGTTAGGGATTTGGATTCTTCAACGGTAATTACACCATCTTTGGTGACTTTTTCCATTGCTTGAGCTAACATTTGACCAACTTCTTCATCGTTACCAGCAGAAACAGTGGCAACTTGAGCGATCGCACTTCCTTCTATCGGCTTGGCTATTTTGGCAATTTCCTGCACCAGTGCCTCAATAGTTTTGTCGATCCCCCGTTTCAAGCTAACAGGGTTACTACCCGCCGCGACGTTCTTCAAACCTTCTCGAATCAAGGCTTGTGCTAAAACCGTGGCGGTGGTTGTACCATCCCCAGCGACATCTTTAGTTTTTGAGGCCACTTCCTGGATGAGTCTTGCACCAGTATTTTCCAAAGGATCTTCTAATTCAATTTCCTTGGCAACAGTGATACCATCGTTGACAATTTGAGGTGCGCCAAATTTTTTCTCTAAAAGGACATTGCGACCTTTGGGCCCCAAGGTGATTTTTACGGCATCGGCAAGGGCGTTAACACCCCTTTCTAGAGATCGCCGTGATTCCTCGTCAAATGCAATAATTTTTGCCATGTTTTATTTCTCCAGCGCTTCCATTAGACAATTTAGCACTCACAGCGCCAGAGTGCTAATCTCTCAAGCTGCTCAAGTTACAAATGGAAATAAAAAAAATTGATTAATATACAGGTGATGCTCATATTAGATACAGGCAGTAATGCTTGAATTGGGAGATGAATCTAGACAACTCCCTTAAGTCCCTTGGTATTGCCGACCCTAGCGGCACCGGCTGGTTGGCAGTAGTATTTACGTTCCTCTTGGCTTGGCTTGTAACTTGGCGTTTAATTCCGACAGTACGCAAATTCGCCTTGCGGGTAGGTTGGGCTGACCAACCCAACGCCCGGCGACTCAATCGAGAACCTTTACCCAATGCAGGGGGGCTGGCTATCTACGCGGGCGTGATTGCCGCGCTGGTATTAGCTAGCCTTTTACGACCGATCGAACTCCAAAATGTATTGGCTCAGGTACTCACTATTCTGTTGGGGGGTTCGATATTAGTCCTTGTGGGCTTTATCGACGATCAGTTCGGTTTACCGCCCTCTGTGCGATTGTGGGCACAAATTGTCACGGCACTGTTGCTCGTAGCTAATGGCATCAGTGTCAAAGTCCTGTTTGGCACTCCCATCGACTCGCTTCTGTCCATGTTACTAACGGTACTATGGGTAGTAGGGATTACCAACGCCATCAACTTAATGGATGGTATGGATGGCTTGGCAGGAGGAATTAGCTTTATTACCGCCATGAGTTTGTTGGGCGTTGCAGCTCAATTTAACAATCGTGCCGCAGCAATCCTGGTACTCGCAGCCTTGGGAGGTGCTGCGCTAGGATTTTTGCGCCATAATTTCCATCCGTCACGAATTATTATGGGTGATGCCGGAGCATACTTTTTTGGCTATGTGCTGGCAGCAACTAGTATTTTGGGCAAACTGCAACAAAACACAGTTTATGCGCTAATTCCTACGGTTTTATTTCTGTTGTTACCGGTGCTAGACACTACTCAAGTATTTGTGCGGCGGTTACTAGCAGGAAATAACCCTCTGAGTACTCCTGGCAAAGACCATCTGCACCACCGCTTACTTGCTTGGGGACTCTCCCAACGCCATGCTGCATTTACACTTTGGTCAATTACCTTAGTTTTCAACTTGCTGGCGATGAGAATACAAGGTATGAGTTTGGCTGTAATGGTGGCTACTGCCAGTAGCATTATCCTGCTTTTGGCTTTTACTGTCTGGCAAAGGATACGCCAACAGCCTTAGTTACTGGTAGGGTGAGCATTGCAGTGCTAGCCCTACTAAATTTCTTCTCTACTGTGGCAAAACATAGTGATTTGATTTTAAGAAAAGCATTTATTTAACTATAGAGCATAGTAAATTTCCGGTGGCAACCGATTTTCTTACCCACTCATAATGATTATCATTATTGAATAGCTACTACCTCTTGTTTTTTTTGGAATAATTTATTCTGTGGAAGTCCTTAATTATATAGTTTTTCTAAGAAATTATTTATGAAGGAGCTACTAGCAGTATATTAAAAGGTTGATAAAGCTTATGGGCTTAATGTAATTATTAAGACTAGTTAGAAAATATTGTAAAAATTATACTTTTAGCTAGAAAGTTATCTGTCTTAGATATCTCAAGCTGAAGCTTGGACTGAAGCTTCAGAATTAACTTTTATTCATGCGTAAATCCTATTTACTTAATATAGATCACCATGAAAAAAACAAGTTTAAAGTTAATTGCTGCAATTGCCCTGTCATCAACACTTGGAAGTCCAGTGCAAGCGGAATTCAATCTTAACGAGTCCTGGACCCAAAATCCCTACTACGGAAGCCGGGGAACATTCTTCGCCGATGTTACCGGTGATGGCGAGGCTGATGCCATTGTGGTTAATGACGACAAAGTGACTGTCCGACGCTCCAACGGTTCTAGTTTTACTGCTAACGAGTCGTGGACACAGAATCCCTACTACGGAAGCCGGGGAACATTCTTCGCCGATGTTACCGGCGATGGCAGGGCTGATGCCATTGTGGTTAACAATGACAAAGTGACTGTCCGACGCTCCAACAGTTCTAGTTTTCTTCCTAACGAGTCGTGGACGCAAAATCCCTACTACGGAAGCCGGGGAACATTCTTCGCCGATGTTACCGGCGATGGCAGGGCTGATGCCATTGTGGTTAACAATGACAAAGTGACTGTCCGACGCTCCAACGGTTTTAGTTTTCTTCCTAACGAGTCGTGGACGCAAAATCCCTACTACGGAAGCCGAGGAACATTCTTCGCCGATGTTACCGGCGATCGCAAGGCTGATGCCATTGTGGTTAACAATGACAAAGTGACTGTCCGACGCTCCAACGGTTTTAGTTTTCTTCCTAACGAGTCGTGGACGCAAAATCCCTACTACGGAAGCCGAGGAACATTCTTCGCCGATGTTACCGGCGATCGCAAGGCTGATGCCATTGTGGTTAACAATGACAAAGTGACTGTCCGACGCTCCAACGGTTTTAGTTTTCTTCCTAACGAGTCCTTCACACAGAATCCTTACTATGGAAGCCGCGGAACATTCTTTGCCGATGTTACTGAGGATGGCAAGGCTGATGCCATTGTAGTTAACGACGACAAAGTGACTGTTAGAAGGGCATTTTAGGGGTGTTTGATACGTCTGTGGAGAAATTTGTAAGACAAGAGAGTAATTCAGGCAGAGATCGTTGATTTGAACCTCACACCACTCGAAGTCGCGTGAGGTTCAAATCAAAATTAGCTGAAGATTTCTTGAAAGTCTCGCAATCGGCGATCCCTAAATAAAATCGGTGCGTTAGCCTACGGCGTAACGCACCCTACAAAAATCATTAACTCCTAACTTAGCACTATTTAGGCCATGACCATACCGCCATCGACGTTAAAAACTTGTCCAGTAACGTAGGCGGCGGCGGGGTCGGCGGCGAGGAAGCGCACCATGCCAGCAACTTCTTCAGGCTGACCGAAGCGACCGAGTGGGATGTATTTGAGAATATCTTCAGGGTTGTTGAGATTGCTGGTCATGTCGGTGGTGATAAATCCAGGGGCGACGGCGTTAACGGTGATACCGCGAGTAGCAAGTTCTTTGGCAACACTTTTGGTAAAGCCGATTACACCTGCTTTGGCGGCGCTATAGTTTGACTGACCTGGGTTGCCCATTTGCCCAGCAACGGAAGTAATGTTGATAATCCGCCCCCATCGCTGTTTAAGCATAATTTTACTGACGGCGCGTGTACATAAGAAAACACCAGTTAAATTAAGGTCTATCACCGCTTGCCAATCTTCTGGCTTCAAACGCAAAAGCAGGGTATCGCGGGTAATACCTGCGTTGTTGACCAAAATATCCACACGGCTGAATTTTTCGATGACGGCGTTAACTAATGTGTCTACTTGATCGCTTTTAGAAACGTCAGCTTGGATCGCGATCGCCTCACCTCCCGCATCTATAATTTCTGTAACAACTGCCTCAGCAGCTGCACTCGAACTGGCATAATTGATGACTGCGATCGCTCCTTGTGAGGCTAATTCAATTGCGATCGCTCGGCCAATTCCTCTGGATGCACCTGTGACAATTGCGACTTTATCTTGTAATAGTGTCATTTAATGTTCCTCAATCTTAGAAATACCGCGCTAATTATCTTATGGCGATTTCGGGAACATCTGAATATTGTCTGAATAAAATCTAACTCTTGCAAGGTGACAATCTGGCTGTGATGTTGCAAGTTAGATAGCTAAATAGATAAAGTTATACCAATTTGAAAAAAAAATGCGACAAATAGACTCTTTGTAGAGACGCGATTCATCGCGTCTTTACCCAAGGATGTGTTGCAATCATTAATTGAATTGGTATTATAGGTGGTATTTAGCTAGATATAGCTATTCTGAATCAAACGTGCACAAACAAGATCCCCGACTTGATAAAAGTTGTCAGGAACCTGCTGGTTGCAATCATCACAAATCAAATAGGATTGCTATATAACTCGAATAACACGAATTAACGTTTTACTATAATTAAATATCTATATAGGACTCATATTTGATTTTTGCGAAGCTAAGTACACCTTTATTCCTTCTTCCCAGTCCCCATTACCCCTTATCCCCAGAGGGGGCCCCACCATCCCCAGTCCCTAGTCTCTACGAGTAATTCTCCGAATCAAATCGGATTGCTATAGTTATTTTTCTGTAAATAGATGAATAACTTAAAGCAATATATTCGCCTGACTGGATAGACTAGAAAGTGTTGCAGTTACGCCCTTCGTAGATATCACTCTCGTGAACGCCTTTATAATTAGTTGGTTGGTCAGGATAGGTTTAAATACATATCTAATGCAGATGCACAAATTAAAAAAAATCCGTATTTTATTATAATTATTTAAGATTTTTGGTTGGTAAATCATTCTATATTAACTAATCTAATCTTTTCCCAACAAAAACCCATAAACCTATACCGATTTTATTTTCTAAGAACTACTATTGAAACAAACAATTGAAAATCGGTGTGTGTCACATGGCAACGAAAAAGCAATTTAACAGTTTTGAAGATATGCTGTCTGCTTCTGATGTACCTGTATTAGTAGATTTTTACGCTGACTGGTGTGGCCCCTGTCAAATGATGGTGCCAATTTTAGAGCAAGTCAATGCCCAACTTAAGGATCGCTTACGGATTGTCAAAATCGACACAGAAAAATACACAGATTTGGCTACTGAGTATAAAATTGCTTCTCTCCCAACCTTAGTACTATTTAAGCAGGGTAAGCCTGTGGAGCGGATAGAGGGAGTGATGCAAGCACCGCAGTTGGTGCAATATCTACAAACAAAGATTTAAGCTAACACTTAGAATTTTGATTTTGGTTCTTAGAGGGAGGCGCGAAATATCGCGTCTCTTTCAATAGATAGATAATAATGTGTGCCCATATTAATCAAATCACTGTTTGGTTGAACTTCTAGGAGCTAATAAGACTCCTATTTGATTGCGTGAAAAAACTCTGTATAACTAAAGCTGATTCCCTACTCCCTGCCTCTGGCGCTTGTGCCGTACTTTGAGTACCACGCAAATAAGTTTAAAAATCAAATCAGATTGCAATAAAACCTTAAGTAAATATTAAGCATATTTACTTATATGTCTAGAGAAAGTAGTTTAAAAATTGAGAACACTATATTGTATAGATATAACAAAATATATTGACAACTAAAACCATATATGGATGGAAAGCAGCAAAGACCTGACAAAGCCTATATTTGGGTGAATATTGATTTTGATAAGGTTAAAAATAGAATAGATGCGGTGACTTGCCAGATTGAGCGGGTTATACAAAAGCACCACCTTTCAAATCAAACTGCTAAACCAGGTAAAAGAAATAATTATTAAATATTTATCAGATGTGCAGTTGCATCTATGATTACCGAATCTGTACTGTGCAAAAATCCCAAAAGCCTCTTTCCCTCCGCCCCTAGCAAGAACTGCGGTCTAAATGATAAGTCTTTAGCCGGACACGATATGAACTGAAACTCTAGCAAAATTGCCTCATTCAATGTAATATCTGTCACATACAGTTGTCGGAATGCAGTTAACAGTGTCATAAACAAAAGGTGAAGGTTAACCTGTACGGTATAACCTTACCCTAGAGTTGCTTGACCTTTAGCTTCGATGGATCTATCACACTCATGACTGAACTCACGCTACGCCTACAAGAGGGAGATACCGAGACCACGATCGCAGTTGACCAAGATGTATTTACAATTGGTCGTTTGCCGGAATGTAACTTGTACTTACCTTTTGGTGGAGTATCTCGCAACCATGCTCGCTTGGTAAAAACGGCTGACGGTGTGTGGACTATTGAGGATCTGGGCAGCAAAAACGGGACGCAAGTCAATAAATCTCTTGTTAACTATCCCCAAGAGTTACATCACGGCGATATCATTTGGTTGAGCAATGTCAGCCTGGTAGTGCTGCTCACAACCGCTGTTTCTCAACCGACACCTGAGTATCCCGGAATTTCGGACATTAATGAGCAAAGAACAATCCTTCATAATGTTGAACAATTACAACAGCAATGGATTGCAGCTGATAGTAAAGATGGTGACATCAATAATAAGGACAAAACCATTGCCCGTCTCAAAGACTTAGTGGACATAGCGAAAAATCTTTGTGCAGCCGCGTCTATAGAAGAGATTTTTTCTCAGGTGCAGCAAGTAGTTTTTCGTTACCTTGATAGTATCGATCGCTTAGGATTATTAATTGATGTCAATGGTTGCGGCCAGTTGGAATTAATGAATGCTGCCACTAGAAATATTTCTCAACAGAAATATCTCCCTTCTGATGGTAGTTGGATTAGTCGTAGTATCTGTCAAAAGGTATTTGAGGAAAAAGTAGTCATTCAAACAGGTGATACTCATCTGGATGAACGGTTTGCTAGCGAACAGAGTATTTTAGTCAAAGGCATTCGTAGCGCGATGGCAGTGCCTTTATGGGATGAAAATAAAGTTGTGGGCGTACTGTATGCCGATGCCAATTTTTCTTCTTACCATTGGGCAAATGAAGGTGAAGAAGAATTGAGCTTTTTTTCAGCTTTAGCAAATCTTGTAGCTTCTAGCGTACAGCGTTGGCTATTAGTAGAGAAACTCAAAACTGAAGAGATGATTCGTCACCGACTAGAACGTTATCATTCTCCAGCAGTTGTACAGCAGTTGATATCTGTAGGCGGATTACCGAGTGGTCGTTTAGCTCCCACCGAAAGCGAAATCAGCATTTTGTTTGCTGATTTAGTTGGCTTTACGGCAATTTCTGAAAGGTTAACACCAACTGCGATCGCTCAACTATTAAATAATTTATTTGAAGAAATGCTCAAAGAAGTGTTTGCTTGCGGCGGCACTTTAGATAAATATATTGGCGATTGTATTATGGCATTTTTTGGCGCTCCAGAACCGCAAGTAGATCATGCTGATCGCGCTGTTACTGCTGCCAAGGGAATGCTTACTCGTCTCGAACATCTGAATGCCAATGGTTTTTGGCACGAACCGCTACAATTACGGATTGCGATTAATAGCGGTAAGGCTGTAGTGGGAGATGTCGGTAGTTCCCAAAGAGTAGACTATACAGCATTAGGCGCAACGATTAATCTTGCTGCTCGCATGGAAGCAGTTTGTCCTCCCAGTGAATGCGTGATTAGTCAAGCCACCCATACAATGCTTTCACAACCCTCAGACTTCCAGGAAATGGGAGATTATCGTTTCAAAGGTATTGAGCGATTAGTTAAGATTTATCAGACAAAATTGCAGCAAGTGCCAACGATTATTGCTCATTAGATTTGGCATTTTTGCAATTACAAATTACCCGACTGTGCCAGCGCGAAAAATTTGCTCTGCTGTCAAATTCAACTCTGGAAAAATTGGCGACTGGATACGGTCATCTTCTCGAAATTTACTAACCCGATACTCACCTTAATTCTAAACAGCAAACCAAAATAGTAGGTTGTTTGGGTTTGCCAATAAATTCCCTACCGCCCAATGCACCATAATCGACAATCCAATATTCAGGAATTCCCATTTCTTCTCTTCGAGACGCTGCGCGAACATAATCAGCGTATTTTTTCAGATAATCATCACGCCAGTTTGTACTTACCACCTCAATTACTAAAGGAATTGATGCTGCTTGAGTAACAGTTGATTCTTTTTTCCACCGAGGTTCATTAATTAAATTAGGAAGATTTAGGAGTAGCACATCTGGCGAGTAAGCTGATTCGTGTTCAAGTGGTTTAACTAATACTGTTTTTGGTATACCATAGGGCAGACTGAGGTGACTATATTCTAAAGTAATTTTTGTAGATAAAAATACAACAACCTCTTCATGGTCGCCTGTAGGTGCGAAGATCTCAATTATTACTCCATCGTATAGTTCCTAACGTTGTCCTGTGTTATCTAGATATTTAGCAACTAATTCATCGAATGTAACTTGAGTCATGGCTTGATTCCTCAATTGTGCAAATTATAGCAACTCTACCCGCATTTAATTTATCACTATTAATACTTATTGATTGGTATATTTTATTTCCAAAATAATTGCAAAATTGTAATATTCAGCAACCAATTCTGGGTTATAAGACTAGAATTTGGGTGGTAGCTTCCAGAATTGATCTGTGTAACACTAGGAAGCCTACCGAAGCTATTTTTTAACGGGAGGTCAGGTAATGGCGATCGCCACCATTAATCCCGCCACTGGGGAGACGCTCAAAACCTTTGAGGCGCTCAATGATGCAGAAATTGTCGCTAAACTCGATTTGGCTAATCAGACTTTTGAACACTATCGCCAGACTAGTTTCTCTGAACGATCGCACTGGCTACAAAAGGCTGCTGATATTTTAGAGCAAGACAAAGCAGAATTTGCGAAGTTGATGACTCTAGAAATGGGTAAACCATTGAAAGCTGCGATCGCGGAAGTCGAAAAATGCGCCGTTGTCTGTCGCTACTATGCCGAACACGCCCCTGATTTTCTAGCTGATGTCAGTATAAAAACTGATGCCAACCAGAGTTTTGTACGTTATCAACCAATGGGTGCGATTCTCGCGGTGATGCCGTGGAATTTCCCTTTTTGGCAAGTTTTTCGCTTTACCGCACCAGCCCTGATGGCGGGAAATGTCGGCTTACTCAAACACGCTTCCAACGTGCCGCAGTGCGCCTTGGCAATTGAAGATATTATCCGACGCGCAGGTTTTCCTGAAGGTGCTTTTCAAACTCTATTAATAGGCGCTGCCAAAGTTGCCGATTTAATGGCTGATGACCGCGTAAAAGCTGCCACCTTGACAGGAAGCGAACCAGCCGGCGCATCCCTTGCCGTTGCTGCCGGGAAACAAATTAAAAAAACAGTTTTGGAATTAGGAGGAAGTGACCCGTTTATTGTGTTAGAAAGTGCTGACTTAGAGACAGCAGTTGTCACAGCTACTACAGCGCGGATGTTGAATAACGGGCAATCATGTATTGCAGCGAAACGTTTTATTGTCGCAGAAGCGATCGCAGACAAATTTGAAAAATTGCTTTTAGAAAAATTCGAGGCGCTAAAAGTAGGCGATCCTATGCAACCAGATACTGATTTAGGCCCACTGGCAACTCCTGGTATTCTCCAGGATTTAGATCAACAAGTGCAAGGTGCTATTAGCAGCGGTGGTAAAGTCATCATCGGTGGACATCCTTTATCAGATCGTCCGGGAAACTTTTATCCGCCAACGATTATCATAGATATCCCCACCGACACACCAATTGCCAAAGAAGAATTCTTTGGCCCAGTAGCCTTGTTATTCCGGGTTCCAGATATTGATGCTGCCATTAAACTCGCTAATGACTCACCCTTTGGCTTAGGTGCAAGTGCTTGGACAGCCAATAACCAAGAGAGCGATCGCTTAGTTGAAGAAATCGAAGCTGGTGCCGTGTTTATCAACAGTATGGTCAAATCCGATCCTCGGTTGCCCTTTGGTGGCATCAAGCGTTCTGGATATGGCAGAGAATTGAGTATCCAAGGTATACATGAGTTTGTCAATGTTAAAACCGTGTGGGTGAAGTGATCAAAAGTTAGGAGTTAGGAGTTAAAAGTTAAGAGTTAAGAGTGAGAGTAACGAATGATGAGTTAAAAGTGAGAAGTGAAGAGTTAAAACTTTCATAGTAACAAGCGAACGGTAAGGAGCTATTAATTTAAACTCCTAACTCCTAACTCCTAACTCCTAATTCCCAACTCCCAACTCCTAACTCCTAACTCCTAACTTCTAACTCCTAACTGAATATCGTCAATAGTTAGGAAATAAAATGAATACAGCAGAGTTATTGGTGCAGTGCCTAGAAAATGAAGGAGTGCAATACATTTTTGGACTTCCTGGTGAAGAAAACCTGCACGTTTTGGAAGCGTTAAAACATTCTTCGATTCAATTTATTACGACTCGTCATGAACAGGGTGCAGCATTCATGGCCGATGTCTACGGACGCTTAACCGGAAAAGCTGGAGTGTGTCTTTCTACTCTTGGTCCTGGGGCAACCAACTTGATGACTGGGGTAGCAGATGCTAACCTCGATGGTGCGCCCTTAGTGGCGATTACTGGTCAAGTAGGAACAGATAGAATGCATATTGAATCCCATCAATATTTAGATTTGGTGGCAATGTTTGCACCTGTTACCAAGTGGAATAAGCAGATTGTGCGACCGAGTATTACACCTGAAGTAGTGCGGAAAGCATTTAAGCGATCGCAATCAGAAAAACCCGGTGCAGTTCACATTGATTTGCCAGAAAATATTGCTGCCATGCCTGTAGAAGGCAAACCTTTGCGTAAGGATAATAGCGAAAAAACTTATGCATCTTTTGCTAGCATTCGGGCAGCAGCAGCCGCAATTTGCCAAGCAGTTAACCCATTAATTTTAGTAGGGAATGGAGCAATTCGCGCTCATGCAAGTGATGCAGTCACGCAATTTGCCACCCTGATGAATATACCTGTTGTCAATACTTTCATGGGTAAAGGCGTGATTCCCTACACCCATCACTTAGCTTTGTGGGCAGTGGGATTACAGCAAAGAGATTTCATTACCTGTGGGTTTGATAACACAGATTTAGTAATTGCGATCGGCTATGATTTGATTGAGTTTTCTCCCAAGAAATGGAATCGCAATGGTGAAATTCCCATTGTGCATATTGGGGTGAGTCCGGCGGAAATTGATAGTAGTTATATTCCCAACGCTGAAGTCGTAGGAGATATTTCAGATTCACTCTATGAAATCTTAAAATTAGCAGACCGACAAGGTAAACCCGATCCCTTTGGCATCAGCTTAAGGTCAGATATTCGGGCTGATTACGAACAGTATGCCCATGATGACGAATTTCCGATTAAGCCGCAAAAGTTAATTTATGACTTACGGCAAGTGATGGGCCCAGATGATATCGTCATCTCTGATGTTGGCGCACATAAGATGTGGATGGCTCGTCATTATCATTGCCATAGTCCTAATACTTGCATAATTTCCAACGGTTTCGCGGCTATGGGTATTGCCATTCCTGGCGCTTTAGCAGCAAAACTGGTTCATCCTAAGCGCAAAGTCGTTGCTGTCACAGGCGATGGCGGCTTTATGATGAATTCTCAGGAATTAGAAACAGCCTTGCGTGTCGGTACGCCCTTTGTCACGATAATTTTCAATGATGGTGGCTATGGGTTAATTGAGTGGAAGCAAGAAAATCAATTTGGCAAAGGAAACTCATCTTTTGTGCATTTTAGCAATCCTGATTTTGTGAAATTAGCCGAAAGCATGGGTTTAAAAGGCTACCGAGTTGAATCGACTCTAGATTTGATTCCCACTTTGAAAGAAGCCCTCGCTCAGGATGTACCTGCGGTGATAGATTGTCCCGTAGATTATCGGGAAAATCACAGCTTTAGTCAAAGAGCCGGCGAGTTGACTTGTGCGCTGTAAAAAGTAGAGACGCGATTAATCGCGTCTCTACAAGAGTTAGGAGTTATTTATTCCTAACTCCTTATTAATTTCTACTCCTTTAGTATTTTGGTAGGGTACGTTACGCCGAATGCTAATGCACCGCTTTACTTCACTTTATTTATAAATATATTTCTCCTCTTTCTTTGCGTCCTCTGCGTCCTTTGCGGTTCGTAAAAAAACCACGAGTATCAAAGACTCGTCCACGAATATCAAAGACTCATTCACGAGTATCAAAGACTCGTCGGCGAGTATTAAAGACTCATCCACGAATATCAAAGACTCATCCACGAATATCAAAGACTCGTTCACAAGTATCAGAGACTCGTTCACGAGTATCAAAGACTCGTCGGCGAGTATTAAAGACTCATCTACGAGTATCAAAGACTCGTTCATGAGTATCAAAGACTCGTCGGCGAGTATCAAAGACTCGTTTACAATAAATTAGAAGTTATTGATTCTAATTCATCACTGATTTTTATTCTTATTTAATCGTTTTCTGGTTGGAATTTGTGCTTTCTTGCTTTTGGGCAATATCTTCTACTGTTTTGCATTGCCTTTTGTCAATATCTGACTTAATGATGAGTCCCTTAGTATTGAGTGCTATTTCAACTTGGTATTGACCATTCACCATATTAATCGCTCTGATAAGTTAACTGATGACAAATACTATTTGTGCTGACGTAATTGCTCTACTATATAGTCTTCTAGTTCTTGTTTTTCTCTGTTACTAGCATTTCGTTGATAAGTTCTTCCAGTTTCTTGAATAAACCTACGTTTCTCGCTGGGAGAAGATTTGAGTTTACCTCCAGTTCCTTGCAGCTTTTGCTGTAATTCTTCCCAAGTTTTTTCACCCACACTTTCACCTAGTTTGACCAGTGCCTTTGGGAGTAACATTTTTGCCTCTCGTTGAAAATCTTCTTCTGTCTCAAGAGAAGCTAAATCTATATTGCTGAAGTCGATATCGATTTGAAACTTACTCATAGAATTGTATTTATTCTGTTCGCAATTATTACCACAATTGGGGGAAGATGGGTTTTCAATTTTCAGCTACAATCCCAATATAGTATGATTGTACTGTTTGAAGTTGATAACTGAGTTGAAAACATTAATTCCGAAAGTTGATTGAATACTTCCGGTAGTATAGCCCTACTTAATCATTTACAACAAGATTCCCGACTTCTTAAAAATAAGTGGGTAATCTAAGCCTTTTGATTTTCACTTATACAATAAAATTACTATATCTTCAGAAAGAAGACATATTATTAATCTCCGTACAACCAAGTTAGCAATATTAGAAATGCTATCTTAAAAGCAAGGTCATTTGCTCAGTTTTTGAGGATAATACTATGACTACAACGCTCAAAGAGGCTAATTCTATTGAGTCATTGCTAGGTAAAGAGGCTGAAGACCTGCTTACCCACAAAGCAAAAGTTTCTCGTGATTTAATACATTTGCCGGGCCCAGACTTTGTAGATCGAATCTGGCTTAACAGCGATCGCAATCCTCAAGTATTGCGTAATCTCCAGTTACTTTATTCTACTGGTCGTCTGGCAAACACAGGCTATCTCTCGATTCTACCAGTAGACCAAGGGATTGAACACTCAGCTGGCGCGTCTTTTGCGCCCAACCCGATTTACTTTGATCCAGAAAATATTGTCAAATTAGCGATCGCCGCAGGTTGCAATGCGGTTGCTACCACTTTGGGGACATTAGGGATAGTTTCGCGCAAATATGCCCACAAAATTCCCTTTATTGTCAAAATCAATCACAACGAATTGCTGACTTTCCCCAATCAATTTGACCAGGTATTGTTTGCTGATGTCGAACAAGCTTGGAATTTAGGGGCGGCGGCGGTAGGTGCGACAATTTACTTTGGTTCAGAGCATTCTACCAGGCAAATCCAAGAAATCAGCCAAGCTTTTAAACGCGCTCACGAACTCGGTTTGGTAACTATTCTCTGGTGTTATCTGCGGAATAACGCCTTTAAACAAGACAAAGATTACCACCTTGCAGCTGACCTCACCGGACAAGCGAATCATTTGGGTGTAACTATTGAAGCCGACATCATTAAACAAAAGTTACCCGAAAATAACAATGGTTACGGTGCTGTTGCCAAAGCCAGTGGTAAAAGTTACGGCAAAACAGATGAGCGCGTTTACACAGAACTGACAACCGATCACCCAATTGATTTAACTCGTTACCAAGTACTGAATTGCTACTCTGGGCGTGTCGGGTTGATTAATTCTGGTGGCGCGACTGGTAAAAATGATTTCGCCGAAGCAATACGCACTGCCGTAATCAACAAACGCGCTGGTGGTTCAGGATTAATTTCTGGGCGAAAGACTTTCCAACGTCCCTTTGAGGAAGGTGTGAAACTGTTTCATACGATTCAGGATGTTTATTTGTCCCTGGATGTGACAATAGCTTAGGGAGTGGGGAGTGGGGAGTGGGGAGATGAGGGAGATGAGGGAGATGAGGGAGCAAGAAAAAATAACTAATGCCCAATGCCCCATTCCCTATTCCCTATTCCCCACTCCCCATTCTTATCTAACGTTTCTCAGTAGAAAATCTGGCTGACCACAACTTTTTTGCGATCGCTTCAAAATCTCGGCGCTACAAATACCAGGTTCGCCGTTTTTGGAATAACAAAAGAAGACTTCTTGCAAAAATCTTCCCGAACCAGAACAAAAAGGTGCTACACCATCAGCAGTAATTTTATTATTCGCACTCACAAAGGAATTTTTAAAATTTGTGATTGTGGTACGCAAGGGTTTCGCAGGACGATTATAAGCTGCGGGAATAGCGATCGCATCTTTTAATTTTTTACTCAATCCCAAATATTCCGCAGGAGTTTTCCCCGAACAAGTACCATGTTTTTCCCATTCATGATCGTAAAGTTTATTACTAGGATACAAATTAGGAAACCGTCGCTTTACTTCCGACGGTAATTTTTGTGTGGAACAATTAGCAGGATAGCCAGTTTGATATTGCGGCCACAAACCATGTAGTACAAAACCAAGTTTCCTTCCAGAACCACACTGCTGCCGGTCACGATTACCATTTGTCGCACAATAATCCGGCGACCAGGAGAGTGTCAGCACATAAAAATCAAATTTACCCGGAGTACCGCGATTTTGAGCAATGGCAGCATTAGGTATAAAAAGACCAGTAATTAGCAGAGAAGATGCAATCAAAAGTTTCTTAATCTGCATAAAAACAGTTAGTTTCCAGTAAAAATAAAGTTATATACGATACATTCTTAAGAGTCAATAATCAAGGTTCAGAAATTCTTTTCCAGTTCCCATTTCCCACTCCCCATTCCCTATTCCCCATTCCCCATTCCCCAACAAATTCAGAAAAAGCAAATCTTGGTAGAGATTCTGGGATATCCTTAAATAAGTGAAAGATTTGCCAAAAATAGTAAGAATGAAGCTGGCAGCAAGAGTAAGTCAGGTAACACCTTCATTAACCTTAGCGATCGCAGCCAAGGCTAAGGCACTGAAGGCAGAAGGAATAGATGTTTGTAGCTTTAGCGCTGGAGAACCAGATTTTGATACCCCAGCGCATATTAAAGCCGCAGCAGTCAAAGCTTTGGATGAAGGCAAAACCAAGTATGGTGCAGCAGCCGGAGAACCAAAGTTAAGGGAAGCGATCGCCCACAAGCTTAAAATTGATAACGGTCTTGATTACAAGTCTGAGAATGTCATCGTCACCAATGGCGGTAAGCATTCTCTGTACAACTTAATAGTGGCGCTGATCGATCCAGGTGATGAGGTAATTATCCCTGCACCCTACTGGCTAAGTTATCCCGAAATGGTGACTTTGGTCGGCGGAGTTTCAGTAATTGTCCCTACAGATGCAACGACGGGTTATAAAATTACTCCCGAACAACTCCGTAAAGCAATCACGCCGAAGACGAAGTTATTTATCCTCAACTCCCCATCTAATCCCACAGGAATGGTTTACACGCCAGATGAAATTAAAGCACTGGCGCAGGTAGTAGTTGATGCAGATATCTTTGTTGTCTCTGATGAGATTTACGAAAAGATTCTCTACGACGGTGCAGAACATATCAGCATCGGTTCTTTGGGGAAGGAAATTTTTGATCGCACTTTGATTAGTAATGGGTTTGCGAAAGCTTATTCTATGACTGGGTGGCGTCTCGGTTATTTAGCGGGGCCTGTAGAAATCATTAAAGCAGCGAGTACCATCCAAGGGCATAGTACATCTAACGTGTGTACGTTTGCTCAATATGGTGCGATCGCCGCGCTACAAAGTTCTCAAGATTGTGTCGAAGAAATGCGCCAAGCCTTCGCCAAACGCCGACAGGTAATGCTAGACAGACTCAACGCCATTCCCGGATTGAGTACCGCAAAACCAGATGGCGCTTTTTATCTGTTCCCTGATATCAGCAAAACCGGTCTAAAATCCCTAAAATTTTGTGACGCTTTACTGGAAGAACATCAAGTTGCTGTCATTCCCGGAATTGCTTTTGGCGCTGATGACAACATTCGCCTTTCCTATGCTACAGATATGGCAACGATTGAAAAGGGAATGGATAGATTAGAGAAATTTGTCAAGTCGCGTATTTAGTTAGTTGTCATTTGTCAGTTGTCATTTGTGAGGAGAATTTACCAACTCTCCAACTTCTTAACTCCACCTTTTCGACTCAGAACTGGTGGAGTTCATTTTCAAACCTGATATATATAGCAGTCGAAGCATAGGTTAGGACTATGTTGGTTGCTGAAACCTTTGATAATACTGAGTTTCTACTCAGCACGGGCTAAACGCCCCGCTACCGCTAACAGCACTCAGCACTCAGCACTTTGCTATAACTTACGCACAAGAGATCCCCAAACCTTCTAAAAAAGTTGGTTCTTAAGGTTCCCCCCTTTTTAAGTTCCAAGCTTGAAGTTCCGAGTTTTGAAATTTCAATTAATTCCAGCACCATCAAGCTGAATTTTGCATCAAAGGGTATGGTTGAATCAAAATCTGTACTGGAATCCCCAATTGTTGATGCAAACCCCGAATCATCTCCAGGGTTAGGGCCTGCTTGCGATCCAAAATGTCGGCAATTTCTGCTTTACTGCCAATAACAGACTCTAATTCATCTACAGACAACCCACGAGATTCAAGATAATATAAGATTGCTTCAATAGGATCTGGTGCTTCGATTGGGTAATGCCTTTGCTCGTATGCTTCCACCAACGTAGTTAAAACTTCCAAGCGGTCAGACTCTGGTGTGTTTAGTTCTGCATCAAACAATCTTTCAATTTCATCAAGCGCAGCACGATAATCAGCTTCGGTGCGGATTGGACGGGTTTCAAGCATAGGTATTACTGTCTCAAATACTTGTTGCATCTACGTTGAGGTTAACCAGTATCTCAGAGGTGACTTAGATTACTATCTTCAGTCAAAACACAATGTCTTAGTGGTAAAAGCAAAACAGGCAGACTTAACACGGGGGTTTACTCAGTTAGCAACGGAGTTGATTGCCTTGGATACGTGGGTAGAATCAGATGAGCCAATCTTGTATGGTGCTGTAACTACTGGGGATATTTGGCAGTTTGGTAGTTTTGATCGTCAAGAGAGGAAAGTGAGTCAAGATTTAATGTTGTATCGAGTGCCAACTGATTTGGAAATCTTGATGCAAATTTTAGTGGGAATCTTGATGCAAGGCTTTTAACCTGATGTTCAGGGTTCTCAGCCTGATGTTTTCTGTCTTGAGCTAGTAGTTCCGAGTTCTAAGTACAGCATTTCATTAATTCGTAGCGAATTAAATTTAGCGATACCTTGCAATGCCAATGCGTCCCGATGCAATGTTAATGCGTCCCGATACAATGCCAATGCGTCAGGATGCATTAAAAACGCTACGCTTTTACGCAAAACTGTACTAAGCTCGAAGTTGCGAGTTCCGAGCTAGTAGTTCCGCGCATTCACACGAATAATCGTGCCACGGTGCAAACAAAATTTGGTAACAAAGGTGAAGAGAGGTCATCTGTTGCAAATAATGTTGTCACTAATTTCAGAACTGCTTTTTCTCGGCGATACACCTCAACTTGTTGTAATTGCCAGTTCAAAATCCAATATTCTTGAACTCCTCTAGAGCCATATAATTTTAGCTTAACTTCGCGATCGCGTCGCTCGTTTTTCCTTGAGTTTGCTGTACGGTTTTAAGTAGATTACCCTCATGATTCCAGAATTTTAGGGTCGTTTCAGAGGGGGAATTACTACCAGAAACAAGAATCCGATCATCTGGGCTGAATCTGACAGTTTGACCACCAACGCTATGTCCAAGAAAGCTTCTCACTAAAGTTCCATCTTGTTTCCAGAACTTAATAATTCCATCTACACTAATTGAAGCAATTGTTTGACCATCCGCACTAAAAGTTATACCAAGAACATCACAATTATGCTCACTGAAGGTTGATATTAAGGTACCATCGACTTTCCAAAGCTTTACGGTTTCATCCTCACTAGCTGAAGCCAGGATCTGACCATCGGGACTAAAAATGACATCATTTACACAGGCTGTATGCCCGAACAAAATTCTAAGCAATGAGCCGTCTGTTTTCCATAACCTGATTGCTCCGTCATCATCAGATGAGGCAATTATCTGGCCATCAGGACTGAAGCACATACTTCTGACAATAGAGGTGTGTCCTTCTAGACGATTGAATTCTTGTATTCCGTAGACTGCTTGCCTGAGCGCAGATGCGACTTCATTTTCTATTTCAGGTGTTTCTTGGCTCCAATTTGCATGTTTAAATGTAATTCCAGCTTTTAGAGCTTCCACTAAACCGTCAAACTGTTGATGTGAGGCAACAAAAGCCTCTGATGACTTGCAGAGTGCTTTAATTTCATTTTTTTCGGCTGAAATACGTCGCTGTTCAGCTTCTTCATATAGTGTTTGCCACCGTTGAATTTCTTGGTGTTGCCATTCTTGGCTGGCGGTGATGTACTCCTTATGCAAATCGGAAGGCTTTGGATGTTTGTCAGTGCTGTCAGTTAACCATTGTTCAGCAGATGCAAGTTCTGTGCTTCTTAAAAGAAAACTCTCGTGGCGAGCTTTTTTTTCCCACTCTTGTGCTCGACTGTTCAAACGGGTATAGAACTGAGCGTGTTCTAAATCTGTCTGTATTGCTTGTAAAAGCTTTTCTAAAGCAGACTCGAAGTCACTCTCCCCACAAAATGAGATGATCTGAAATTTTGCTACTCCTGGATGCAATTTACTTAAGTCAGTTTCACGACATAAGACAGGGACTAATTGCTTATTGTGTTTGATTGCATAATTAATTTCATCACCACAATAAGGTGAAGCTACAGAATCAGGACTGATGATAAAGATAAACTTATTCGCGTTTTCAATGCCTTTGTAAATGCTAATTACCCAATCTACCGCCGGGGCGATATCGTTCCAATCTACCCAAGCAGTTTGATTAAGTTTGTGCAACGCAGAGTAGAGTGCCCGAACAAATGCTTTGTCTCGACGTGAATAAGAGACGAAGATATCGGTGATCATTCAGATATGCTGTTTCTATTGAACTTTATACTTTAGAGTAGTAGAAATTTTCCTCAATGCCCAGACTAAGGTGGAACTTTTCACTTCACTGGGTGTGGATAAGCGCTTTTTCCCTTCACACTGCCATCTGATCGCTAATTCTCGATTCAGCAATAATATCAATCATGTCCGTTAAATTACCCTTAATTCCCTCGGAACCCCAAAGAGCCAACGCTACGCTTTGTCTCCCCTCCCCACAAGCTCTTAGCAGGGTGGTTTCATACAAGCAGAGAAAAACTAAAACTGGGTTTCAAAGCCTCTCCCCCCGTGGGGGAGAGGAATGGAAGTGAGGGAAAAAGCCCGGACACAAAACGAGAAATCAAGACTTATGTATTTTTCTTTTTTCGTATGAAACCACCCTGGCTCCCCGCTTTTCGAGAGGGGGCTATGATGTACCTCATGTGATTAGGAAACGCTATATACAACAATATTCAATTTTTCTAACCTTGCAATAATCTGTAGCTAATTGCACTAATAATTGCAGCAGTTGGTAAAGTTAAAATCCATGATAGTAGAATCTGATAAAAAACACGAGTATTAGATTTAGATTTTTTGCTAATTAATCCTACACCAAAAATAGAACTGACTGAAACGTGAGTGGTAGAAACTGGAAGCCCAAACCGAGTAGCTGCAATGACTAGAACTCCAGTTACTATATTTGCTGATAAGCCTTGAGTATGATTCATTGAGGTAATCTTTTCACTCATGGTTATTGCAACTTTTTGGGAGTTTAGTAAACCGCCAAGTGCCATTGCGATCGCTATTGTGATCATTCCTCCCTGAATCGAGAAATATTCAATAATCAGGATGAGTGAAACAATCTTAGGAGTATCATTTAATCCTCTAGCAAAACTGACAATTCCAGCGCTGAGAAAATGACAAGCATCAATCATTTTTTGATTGACTGGTAGATGCCATTTTGAATTAATATAGCTAGATAAGCTGTAAATTCCTGCTCCCAAGGGAATAGCAATGATTGGACTGAGTAATAAAGGCAAAACAAAGGAAGTTCCTAAAGCTGCAAAATTAACTTGTAGTCCGATCGCAACTAATCCAGCGCCAACCAGTGCACCTGTTAAAGTGTGAGTTGTGGAAATGGGAAACCCCATGAGGGTTGCAATGATTACAGTCAATCCAGTAGCGATCGCGACTGCAAGATGAAACTCTGGAGCATTAGCGATCGCATCAGGTAACAGTCCTTTTCCAGAGAAGTTTTTAATTAATACTCCTGCCAAAAAAGTCGCAGTTATTGCACCAGCGAAAGTTGTGAAAGTTGCCCATAAAATTGCTGTTTGATAGCTGCTAGTTCGGCTACCAAACAGCGTTGCTACACCTTTAAAATTATCATTTGCTCCATTTGAATATGCTAAAAAAAGCGTAGCTAAAAACAGACTAATTAACAACATTTTGGAGTTTATAAAGAAGAAGTCAGAATTCAGAAATTAGAATTCAGAATGTAATTAGTGAAAGATTCAAATTGTGCATTTATTACCCAGTCGCACAGAACCATTCTAAATTCTGGCTCCTGACACCTGAATTCTTTCTTAAATAAATTAACAGCAACCACCACCGCTATAATGCCAGGTTGAATTGGTAACAATTATTTCTGCTGGCTTACTAGCAGCAAGTTTAGCAGCAGTTTTATCACACACCGCAGCCGGAATACCTAGCTGAAGTATATGACCTGCCAAATCGTCAAAGAAGGGTTCAGAACCAGCATAAATTGCAGTTTTTCCAGTGAAAATGCAAGCACCATCTTCTGGAATTGCAACTTTAAATGAGACAGAATCCAGACTTTCTAAAAGTAGGTTTTCTTCTAAATTATAAGTCTGGGAATCTAATAGGCGATAAGGACGACGGGCACGAATTTCAACTTGACCAAAACCAGCATTTATAATCCTTTCAGTATACTCTTGATATGTGAGTGCGCCTGATAAACACATGGCTCTCAGTCGCTCATCTTCTTGAAGATGTGCTGGAATGGGACGAGTAGCAATTGGATCGCTCATCTGCAAACGTCCACCTGGTTTTAATACCCGATATGCTTCTTTTAAAGCACGAGTTAAATCTTCTGGTTCAAAGATGTTGAAAAGGCAATTTTGGGCCACAACATCAACGCTAGCATCAGCAACAGGTAAGTTAAAAGCATCACCTTCGCAGATTTCTACAAAGCTGGTGTTAAACCAGGGGTTTTCTTGAGCAGCAATTTCCAGATTACGTGCAGCTGCTTCTTGCATGGCTCCAACCGGTTCAACGGCAATTACAGCACTTGCATAACGGGAAAAATAAGCGAATTGCAACGCTTCTAAGCCGCCACCAACGCCGACATACAGCACAGTAGGTTGGTTTCCTAGTTCGGTGGGGTGAACAGTAGTGCCACAACCATAATTCATTTCCTGCATTGGCAAAGGAATTTTCAATCCTGGTAGTTGCAGGGGCGTACTTTGTACACAACAAAGTCCAACTTGCGGGGTTTGGGCAACTTCACGATAGAATTGCGCTGCTGTTTCTAGATAGGTCATGCCATTTTGGGTTTTGGATTTTGGATGATTACAGCTTTGTGCATCCTAATATAATTAACTCTGAGTTGGATGAGTTTTTGCTGAGATTGCCAAAAACCCCAAATGTTCCTATAATCGAGGGTTTGTGATTTTACCGTTATTTGACACGGGAAGACGAACAAGAAGTAAGAGAAATCAATTCAAAATTCAAAATTCAAAATTCAAGAACTTTTGCCTTCTGCCTCCTCTTTCCCAATGCCCCATGCCCCTCAAGAGTGCTGAGTCATGTTAGCGGATAGCTAAGGTTTAGCCCGTGCTGTTAGCGGAAGCGGGGCGTTTAGCCCGTGCTGAGTTGGGAATCTTGCTTCTTTACTCAGGACTGGGAACTCGGAAAAAAGGAACTGTTTTGCCCAATGCCCCATACCCAATGCCCAATTCAATCATGCAATGTGTAGCCAACACCGATCACAGTTTGAATAAGACATTTTTCATTATTGGCTTCAAGTTTCAAGCGCAGGTAGTTAATGTAAGGTTCAATGATGTTGGCATCGCCCATGAAGTCATAACCCCAGACTTCCTCTAAAATGCGATCGCAGCTAATTACCTGTCGCGGATGGGTCAGCAAATATTCTAGTAAATCAAATTCCTTAGCAGTTAACTCAATTAACCGCCGATCTCGGTACACTTCCCGCGTGCGACGATTTAAACTTAGGTCTTCAAATTCTAAAACATCTGTGTACTCTGCTTGCTTGCTTCTTCGTAGGTGAGCGCCGACTCTGGCTAATAATTCATCAACGCTGAAGGGTTTAACGAGGTAATCATCAGCACCAGCGTCTAAACCTGCAATGCGATCGCTCACTTCATCTTTGACGGTTAATAAGATTATCGGCACTTTCTCAGCTATATTCCGCAGGCGGCTGCAAATTTCCAACCCCGACAAACCAGGCAACATCCAGTCTAAGATTACTAAATCCAGATGCAACTCACGCGCTGCGGTGAGTGCAGTCAATCCATCGTAGGCAATACTGACTTGATAGCCTTCATAATTCAATTCCAATTCGACAAATCGTGCCAGTTTGACCTCATCTTCAATCAGTAAGATGTGCGTCATGATGATGTTAATGATTTCAGCAGGATACGGTAAGCAACAATACGGTCTGGAAACACTTTAGTGAGGTGTCAGCTACTTAATAGCTAAACATCTAATTAGGTGTACGTTAGCTTAGTATAAACCTGAGTAAGTAACAACCGTAAATCTGCAATTACCGATCGCTGCTCGATCAAAGAACAATCCAACTGGCTATCAACAATAAGCTGTGATATCTTCACCACATTCATCGGCAAGATAACAGAGCGCTCTAAAACGCAAACCAACCACTTCCTCGTATAGAGGATTTAATTTACACATCGGTGGAATATGAAATAGCTTCCGACCAAACAGCGTGATGTCTCGCTCAAAGGGACACTGAGCAGGAATAGCTTTGCATAGGAAATGAGCCAATTTGGAGTTATGAATTTCTATCGTTTCCAACCACTCGCGGACTGGGTGCAGTAGATCGTTGTATAAGTGAACTTGAATAAAGCTTGTCATAATTTTTTACCTTGATAATTTCAAACTAGATTGAGTTTTTTGTATTTGAACCTTTATAAATAAATACAGTTAGGTTTTGTAGTTTTATGCACTTAAGTAGGTGGGCAGGGTAAAACCAAAATGTGTAACAATATGTAAATACAGGGAAAGTATTGAAGTAGGTATAAAATATGGGAGCACGCCTCAGAGTATTCCTGAACTGTGAAGAAGATCGAACCTTATTTGAATTCAGGACAGCAACAATCTGGTTAATTCCGCTCGCTCTGGGCGAAATGTAGGAATTAGCCAGATTTTAGAGTTTTAATTAGTCCAGCGATCGCACCAATGACGATGGAGATGCTGAGTGCGATCGCAAATGGGCTAGAAGGTTGTTGCAGCAATCAATATAGGTGTAACATCAACTTGATAAAGTTAACTAGCGATCGCACCAATGATCATGGAGATGCTGAGTGCGATCGCAAATGGGCTAGTGGGACTTAGACAAAAAGTAACCATAAAAAAGCCTTGATTTCACTGGGTTTATACTCAGCACGGGCTAAACGCCCCGCTACCGCTAACAGCACCAGCACTCAGCACTTTGCTATACTACCAGCTTGAAATCCAAATTAGTGCTAAAAA
Source organism: Nostoc sp. ChiQUE01b (assembly GCF_034531255.1). NCBI lineage: Bacteria > Bacillati > Cyanobacteriota > Cyanophyceae > Nostocales > Nostocaceae > Nostoc > Nostoc sp. ChiQUE01b. The sequence goes on from NZ_JAVRBM010000100.1 coordinate 29,199, forward strand.
ATCTTGTTGGGTAACAATTGAACGTGACTGACTCAAACAAATTCACGTTCTCCAAGATGAAATGACAGGTGCATGTTCCAGCTGACAGTAAGGGCGGCTATAGCGTAATGGTGACTCTAAAGCGTGCCTAACCAAGAACTCTGGATTGCTCATTACTTGTTCAGTTGCGCCATCGTACACAACCTGCCCTTGACTGAGAACAACTGTGCGATCGCATAAATCCAAAGCTAAATCTAAATCGTGGGTTGCAATCAGTTGAGTCAGAGGTAAACCTTGCAGTAACTCGATTAACTGACGACGAGAACGGGGATCTAACTGAGCCGAGGGTTCATCAAATACTAATATCTGTGGATTCATTGCTAAAACTCCGGCGATCGCAATCCGTTTCTTTTCACCTCCAGATAAATTATCGGTATAGCGTTGTCCATACCATTGAGGATCGATATCAACTGCTGTCATTGCTTGCAGAACTCGCTGTTGTAATTCCTCACCTTGCACACCCATGTTCATCGGCCCGAAAGCAACATCTTCCCAAACTGTTGGCATGAACAACTGATTATCAGGATTCTGGAACACCAGCCCCACAAAATTCCGAATGTTTCGTAAATTCTCAACCTGTAAAGGCCATTCTCCAATCGTTATCTGTCCCAATTGAGGCATGATAATTCCATTAAGATGTAACAGCAACGTAGATTTTCCTGAACCATTGGCTCCGATTAATGCTATTCGCTGGGTTGCTTTGATAGACAGATTAATTTCTTTCAAAGCTTGAGTTCCGTCAGGATAGGTATAGCTAAGATTTTGAATTGATATTGGATTATGATGCATTGAGACAATGTGAACAAAAGTTATTTTTGCCAGTAAATAGCTTGACCCAGTAGCGTCAAGATTACAGTCAAACTCAGAGCCACAACATCATACCTTCCACCCGACGGAACTTTTTCTATCGTTGGTGGTACTCCTTGATAACCTCGTGACAGCATCGCCTGATAAACCAAATTTCCCCGGTCATAAGTGCGGATAAACAGCGCTCCAATCATGTTGCCGACAATTAAACGTATCGAACGATTGCTGTTCATCAAGTTTCGGGACTCGGCGGCTCGGCGCATAGCGTTAAACTCGCCAATTAATACGCTGATATAGCGATACATAGATGCCAGAATCGCTACTAGTAGCGGTGGGGTTTTCAGTTCTAACAGGGCATGAAGTAGTGCTGTTACTGAAGTTGTTAAAGTTAGTAAATTTAGTATCAATAGCGATAGCAATGCCTTAAGCGTCACACTACCCAAAACAGTTAGCCCCACTGTCGTAATCTGTAGTGGCCCCCAAGACCATAAAACTTCGCCACCACCTCGGAATAAAGTACCCAACAGAACGACACCAATAAATGTAAACTCAACTGCCAAGCGTTTCAGTAGTACTGGTAGGGTAACTCGACTTAGCAATAGTAGGCAAAAGAGAGCTAATCCATAAATAGCCCAAGTCCACCAATGCCCATCTGGGGTGAGGACAGTAGCAAACACGAACAACAATGTACATAGTATCCGAGTACGGGGAGCAAGTTTGTGCCAGATAGTAACTTGCTTGCTATCGATATCAAGCACAAATGCCCCAACGTGTAGCAGCATGATGTGAAGTTCCCACTTAAATCAGTTATCAGTTATCAGTTACTTGTACTGAGCGGAGTCGAAGTATCAGTTATAGCAGTCGAAGCATAGGTTAGGACTATGTTGGTTGCTGAAACCTTTGAT
>NZ_JAVRBM010000101.1:0-29581 GCF_034531255.1 Nostoc sp. ChiQUE01b
TCTCTAGTTAACTTTTCGTTACATACTTGAGATTTTTCCCGCCCACTTACTTATGATGCCCAAAGTAATCGCTTGGGTTTTGCTTGGCAAGATATTATCCTCAGATGTCAATGTCTGGAAGGAACTTACCCTGACTGCGAACAGCTATTGGCAAGATTTAGCTTTGACCGAGAAGTAATCCTAGAAAAAGCATTCTTAGTCAAAGCACTCGAACGGTTAGCTGTGTTAACAGATAAAAAAGAGAAAGGTATTTATTTACAATACTATGACCAAAAGTTAACGTAATTTCAAGGTTTTGAGCAAATCTTCAACATAACAAAATGAATCAACTTATGTCCGCGTGTTTTAAATGTGAACCATAGTGCAACCCAAAGTTTTCTTTTTTGATTTGGTAAAAAATGCAGAGCAAAACACACTAATTTAACCCTTAAATTTTCAACTTTCGGTCAAAATTTGGTTCAAAATGCTTACAATATGGTTCAAAAACATGTTTAGCCAAAAATTGAGTGATAAAGCGATCGCCTGATATTTTGGTTTTAAAAGCTCTCGCCCACGAACACATACAAATGAACTATAAAAACCGTATTGCTTGCTGTAATTAAGTTTTGAGGTTTTTTAACTCCATTTATAGCTTTGAACTATATGTTGTCCTAGTCAATAGTGAAGTATGTCCCGTCCGTTTGGTCAAAATATAGTTCAAATCACAATGAGGATGCTGAACTCTACGCCGACCTAGCAGCAGAAAAACCAATCGCCGCAGAACGCCAAGGGCAGAAGATTGTTGTAGAAATCAAGAGCTTTGTGGGCAAATCGCTGATGTATGATTTTCATAATGCCCTGGGACAATACATAGTCTATCGGAAACTAATTCAACTTACTGAGCCAGAATATAAGCTTTATTTAGCTGTTGATGATGTTGTCTATGAGAACTTTTTTCAACGTAAATCTGTACAAGCAGTCATCAATGAAAATAACCTGCTGTTAATAGTTGTAAATACAGAAAAGGAGGAAATTCGGCAATGGATAAGCTAGAAGAATACCGCAATGCTATCAAGAATATATTGACTGAGTATTACGAAACTACTAATACTCAAGTTATAAAAAATGCGGGAATTGAAGTAAGCGATCGCTTGGCTTTTGATGAAACAAGAGATCAATATCTTTGGTTTAGGTTTGGCTGGGATGACAAAAAGCAAATCCAGTATATTATCATCTATCTCTGCATCAAAAACGGCAAAGTTTGGGTGGAAGAAGATGCAACTAATTTCTGCGTTGTTGATGATTTGCTATCAGCCGGAATACCCCAAGCCGATATTGTTTTGGGTTTCCATCATCCCAGTAAACGAGGTTTAACAGAATTCGCTACTGCTTAAGGAGGCAGCTAAAAAAGAGAAATTTAGCGTTTTATGAGCCAAGGATATGAATTCTAAAAGTGCTATAGCTCGGTTGTCAATTCCATAAAATTCTCCACCTGTTTCAACGTTTAAATAATTAGGCATACTCAACTTCTAGTATCAGTAAATATTACTGGAATTGAGCAAATCAGCCTATTTTGGAGTCAAAATTGCACCCCCTTAACAGGGGTAAGGGCGACAAATTAAGGTTAATGAATCCTATGTCTACAGTCGCCCTACATCAAAAATATCGACCCCAAACAATAGCCGAATTAGTTGGACAGCCCTACATCAAAACTGCTCTGACTAATGCTGTCAAATACCTGCAAATTGCACCAGCTTATTTGTTTACAGGTTCTAGAGGCACAGGTAAAACCTCAACTGCTCGGATATTTGCTAAATCCCTCAATTGCCTCAACACTAAAAAACCAACTGACCAACCTTGTGGTATTTGTCAATCCTGCCGTTCAATTGAAACCAGTAATAGCCTAGATGTTAGTGAAATTGATGCTGCTTCTAATAATGGTGTAGATGATGCTCGTGCTTTAATTGAGCGCAGTACCTTAGCACCTGTTGCAGGATGTTACCGAATTTTTATTCTCGATGAGTGCCATTGTCTAACCGGCAACGCCTTCAATGCCTTACTTAAGTGTATTGAAGAACCGCCACCTCATGTTGTTTTCATTCTCTGCACAACAGAACTGCACAAGGTGTTACCTACCATTGTCAGCCGTTGTCAGGTGTTTAACTTTCGCACTTTGTCTGTTCAGACTATTGTGCAGCATCTCCGTATTGTAGCAAATGCAGAATCTATCTCTATTGATGAGGAGGCACTAACAGCGATCGCACGCCTGGGCGATGGTGGATTGCGGGATGCACTGCAATTACTGGGTCAGGTGAGTCTTTTAGATGAAGATATCACTGCTAATCATGTCATGGAAATCGCTGGTGGTGTGACAGAAACAGAATTAATGTCAATTTTACAGGCAATATCCACGAACAACACCTTTAACTTGCTGCAAGTAGCAAGAGTTTTAGTAGATTCTGGTAAAACGCCCAAATTGATTCTCTCCAACTTACTGCAAACATACCGAGATTTACTGATTATCAAATCTGCACCCAAAGAGCAATCCCTGCTGACTGGTTGTGTTAGCTATGCTCAACTCAAGGTTTTAGCAAATCACTGGAATTTCGAGACGCTTAACTTGTCTCTAGCAGAGTTACAAAAAGCAGAAAACTATCTTCGGTACACAGTAAATGCTGCTGTATGGCTAGAAGTTTGCTTACTGAACTTGATACCTAGTTTATTGCCCGTCAGTGCAACCAAGACGCTAACTGCTAAACCTGTAGATGACAAAGGGCATGATGGCAAATTGTTACCAGCAGTTGCAGCTAATACTACTAACCTGGCTCAAATTTGGCTTTCTGTGATGGATACAGCTAAACCCAGCAATCAAAAGCTGTTGGCTCATGCAAATCTCGTTAAATTGCAAGGTGACAAGGCAATTTTAGAGGTTACACCAGCTTACCTGAATAAGTTTGAGAGTAGTAAAGAAGCGATCGCTAAAATGCTGCAACGAGCTACCCAAAGTCAAAAACCAATGACTGTGCTAATTAAAACTGCCAACAAGAGCAGTAACGGGAGGGTAAAAGCATGATTGTCTTGTTGACAGGTGACGACCAACACGCCATCCAGGAACAGCTAAACCAATACAAAGCAGAGATTGATGCTCAATGGCTCACATTTTGCTATCACCGATTTCCAGCCGATCAGCTTGACCGAGCTATCAGCGTAGCTCGCACTCGTTCCCTGACTGGAGGTAAAAAACTGGTGATTGTGGAAAATTGCCACCTCAAGCAGTGGGGTGATACTGAGTTGGAAACCTTGCAGCAGCTTGTTCAAGTGCCTGAATTCACAATTTTGGTGTTTGTCGCCACCAATGTAGATAAGCGCCTGAAGATTTACAAACATATTGTCAAGTATGCCAAATTGTTTGAGTTTTCATTGATACCACCTTGGCGTACTGATTTGATTGAAAAGGTGATCGCAACTCAAGCTAAAAAAATCAAGCTGGTACTGTCAAAGGATGCAGTGGAATATCTAGCAGAAGCAATTGGTAACGACATGACCCGTGTAGCCACAGAGTTACGCAAACTGTATATCTATGGTAATGGCAGACAACTTGAGCTTGCAGAAGTAAAAGAGTTAGTGTCATGTCAGACTCAGAATAGCCTACAACTGGCATCTGCTATTCGCCAAGGAGAAAGCAATCAAGTTTTGCACCTGCTAGATGATTTACTGTCACGCTCGGAACCATTAATGGTAATTGTTGCCACTCTCCTAACGCAGTTTAGAACTTGGCTGTGGGTTAAGTCTGCGATTGTTTCTGGGATTAAGAAAGATAGTGAATTAGCTCAAATTTGCAGTATCAGCAATCCTAATCGCATTTACTATTTGCGTCAGGAGGTAGCAAATATAAGCATTAACGCTTTAGCTAAAGCAGTGTCTATGATGCTGGATTTGGAGATGTCTATTAAGAGGGGTACTGAAAGTAAAGATTTACTGCTAATAATTCTTAGTGTTAGCAGGTTATTTAAGTTAACTTAATCAACATAAAGTTGACTGAGAGTTTTGGATTTTGGATTGGATATTGGACTCCATCTGCACTTGGGCATAAAAGTGGAGATTTTCATCCCCACTAAACTCCAGACTCTAAAGTACAGATGTTAATTAAGAAGCAGTGATACGCCACGCTTTAATTATTTCTGCTGCTGATTTGGCAATCATGTAGATGATGATAGAAGTAGCAATCCCACTGGAAAAAATTAAAGCACTTCCTTCATGCTTTAGAGCAACATCAGCAATTTTATCAATTAAGTGAGGTACAGTTGGTTGTTCTGTACCAATTTGAGTCGTTTGCTGAATTGGTTGTCCATTATTGTTGGAAGTGCAGATAAAGTGATCTGAATCGTTAGTCATAGGATATAACTCCAGTAATAGTTTTGAGTCAAGCTGCCAACTTGATAACAAAATTATTACTGAATGCTTCAGATTTATACAAGGTTCAATGATGTCTATAAAATATCAATATGTAGCTCATTTTTAACAAGCTACATCAGCCAAATGTAAACATCAAGTTTTATTAAGAAAAATGGTTCAGTTAATAGTTTAATTATGGATCAATGATTATAACCGCTACCACAATAATTTACTGAACAAAAATTGCACCAAGAAGGAAAAAGCTAGATTAATGAGCTTTTACAGTTTCTATTACATTGGTTGGATTATCTTGAGTTTTAGCCTTTTTATCGAGGAAAAGGGTTAGATTAATGAACTTTTACAGTTTTTATTACTTCAGTCTTTAGAAAGTTGGCAGCTTGACTAGATACTGGAGTCAAAACCCTTATTAGTTCATTTGTACTAACCCAGCATTTATATTCTAACTTGTAGAAATGAGTGTGGGCAATAAATCTTAGTGGTAGTTTTTTAAATATTTTTAGTTAGAGTGACAAAGTTTTCTTTATGTGGTTCTAACAAACAGTTAGTAAATTGGCAGCTTGACTAGGTACTGGAGTTAAACCACTTGATTAAAACATCTTGTCTATTAAAGTTTTGTCCGATGAAATCTCTAACTGAAACAAATAACTAAACAAACTGTTTCTCTTTTTCATTACATCAGTAAATGAATTGCTTTGGATTAGTAATCAGCATTCAGTTATGCAAATTTGATGCTTGATTCGTTTCGTTTTCTAATTCTTGCTTCGCACCAATGTTCAAAATTTTTTTGTTCAACTTTAGTTGTTTCTGTATCATTAATATTGCTAACAGCTTGATTTCTTAAAGTAGCAGCTAGTTTGGTATAGTTCATCCAAACCATCCGATGATGGTCAACGTGCTTAATTTCAAATGTGTACCATTTTTTACCACCCCACCAACAGGGTTTATAGGTGCGACGATATTCTGTCCAAATGGGATCTTGTTTACGGCTAAGTTGCCAATGCTTGGAGGCTTCTCCTTCATACCAATTTGCTTGACTTAAGGCTGAAGTTGCGGTTACACCTTTTTTAATTACACTATTTTTCAGTTCTTCTAGTTCACCTAGATGGTTATTGAGTTCATTGAAGATTTCTCCATTAATAACTTTAGAGGCTATGTCTTGATCAAAGCCAGGTAGTAATTTATCGCGGAGAGATTTAATATATGCTTTAGTTTTAGCTGTAATTTCTTTTTGTTGGTATTGAATAATATCATTTGCAGTGGCACGTCCTAAAATAGTAAAAATGCCATCACAATTATAAATCCAAGATGTACCTAGTCTGGGACAATAGAGGAATAAATCATCTTGGTTATCACCGTTATAGCTCTGGATATTATATCCATGAATGCGAAATTTATCGAAATTTATGTATGCTAAAGCTTTAGCAATAATTTTTCCATATTCAAACCCATCCTTATACCCATCTCGATAGTTGCTATATTGGAATAATAACTCGTACCAACCATCAGATATTTGAGAGGCGCAGTTATATCTACCGTCGCTATAGCCTTGTTCACGACCAAGCTCATAATCACTTTTTATCAGCGAGCTGAACAACAATAGATTGGCTAAAGAGGATTTCCCTGAACCAGAATGAGAAAACATTTTTATAGTGATAGGCCGCCGCTCATCTACAAAAATCATTGCATCTTCTCCATAATTAGAATATGTCTTCTGAGAATTAATAGAGCTTCCTGAAATATTAGATAAAGTATGCCAAAGACTTTTGTAATTTTTATATCCCTGGCTTTTATATACATAAATATAAAATTTATCTAATCTTATGTATGCTAAAGCTTTAGCAATTATTTTTCCGTTTTCAAATCCGCATTCATACCCATTTTGGTAATTTCTAGATTTAAATAATAACTTATCAGATATTTGAGAGGTGCAATCATATCTACCGTCGCTATAGCCTTGTTCACGACCAAGCTCATAATCACTTTTTATGTTCAATCCGTAACAAAAATCGATATAATACAATCTACGACTATAGTTACAATCCCATATTTTAATTGGAAAGGTGCAATCATATCTACCATCGCTATAGCTTTCATCACGTCCAAGTTCATAATTCCAGGTAAATTCGGATTTAAGATCATCCATTAATTTGCGTAAGTTGCTCTTTAATTCTTCAGCAAAATTATATAAGTTATATCTAAAACCAAGTTCAAATACTTTTCCTTGTGTGCCTTCTACCAATTGGGTATACACTTTCTCATCTTCATTATCAGACCAAAAAGAAGATAACCCGAATATAGATTTCTTAGTATTCACAATATAAAGTTCTACACCAGCATCACGAATAGCTTGTGCTACTTGTTCAACACTCTTAGCTTCCACATCTGGAATGCTAGGTGGAGCATCTGTAAATAGAATAATGACTTTCTTTGCGTCTGATGTAAAAGGTTGACGCAATGCAAGCAAGATAGCATCAAGACTACTGGAATTATATCCACAACCACCTTCTGCTTGTAGTTTGTCAACTTCTGTGTTAAATAGTTCAGGAAATTGAGTAAAACTATCTGTGCTATTTTCAAAACTATGGATAGTATGTTCTTGACCAATTTGCCGATCGCGGAACTCTATCAAACCAAGTCTTGTCTGTTTTCCATAAGACTCAATCGTATTGGCAAAGTCTTTAATGGTATATTTGATGGCTTCAAGCTCACTCCACATACTAGCTGTGCAATCTACGACAAACATAATGTCAGCAACAGACTTGTCTTGGAAGCCTTCTGTTTGCTTGTATCCATGTTTGTATATCGCACCTAACACAGTAGTCATTGTAAACATAATAGACACCACCATTAAGATAATGAACAAGTTTTGTCTTTTAGGAATCTGTCAGTAAACTGTAGATAATTTTTATACAAAGTAATGGCTTTACAAAATATTGCGATAGGTTTACTATCACTTCCTTCACAATAAAATACAAGGGTCAATGTATCATTATTGGTTCAATAGAGGTTCTTTTATAGTTCATTAAAAGGTTCATTTCAACCTATTTTTTATGATCTTTAACTGATATTTATGTGATTTTTTTCTGCCCCAAAATTCAATAATAACTCAATTTTGTTCCAGTTTTTAACTATGTTATTAATCCGCTAATGCTTTACTACCATCTGTTCTCAGGTTGGCTGTGATACTATGATGAGAAGCTTGGCAGCTTGTAAATTTCTAGGTAATGGAGCAAAATTAATGGGTGTTAAATTATGTAAAAAAGGTAAAGAACATATGGATACCCAAAGGAAAAAAAAAGGCTTTCGTAAATACGATGAAAAGTGGTGGACATCAGCCCATGTTTCAGAATCCACCTTAAAACGTTTTTGGGCTGGAACAGAAATTTGTCCCGAATCTTTTAGAGCAATTTGCGAAGCTGTTGATGTGGATTTAGCGAAACAATGGGATTTACTGATTGAAGGAGATAAGAAAGATAGCACTCGTGTAGAAAATCTAAAAGAATTAAAAGATATCTATACTTTTAATTCAGAAGTATCAATAAAAAAATTTAAAATTATTTTAAGAGGTGTAGGTGTTTTTGATGAAAATACCACACAATTAGTAAGGCAAACTTTAGATGATTTAAAAGATTTTTTAAGTGCATCTTACGTCCAATTTCCAGCCTCACCAATTCAGTTAGATTTACCCAAAACAAAATTTACAATTAATGTAAATGGTTTTGGCATTTTAGATGAAAATCACCAACTTATAGTACAAGATATTCTAAGAGAGCTAGAATATTTATTAATCACAATCCATGTGAAAATGATGCCGATTTAGGCGTAATCTGGCCCTAGTGGATGCGTATTTAGATATTCCCACGCAAACAATACTACCTATCCTAATTTAGCATCACTCCCCCCAATGGGGGATTTTTTAGGGCAATGAGCGAAAAATCCCGCCATGAATACGCCCAATTATAGTGCCTTACTACAAAGCTTTTGGACACCACCTCGTACACCCATTACAGAAAATTCCAACTCAAATAACCATCCCACTGAACCAACAGATATTGCTGAATTTCTAGGTGAAGATTTACTCTGGCAACAGACTATCTCTGCCAAAGAACCTAATCTGAAAAATATCCCTAATGACCTACCAAATAAATTAATTAAAGCACTTCACTCATTAGGAATCACCCAACTTTACTCTCACCAACTTCAAGCATTACAAGCAATTAGACAAGGTAAAAGTTTAATCCTCACCTCTCCCACAGCCAGTGGCAAAACTCTTAGCACATACCCCGCCATTCTGGAAGGTTGTATCAATGAAGAACATCGAGCATTAGCATTTTATGGACTACGAGCATTAGCGCTAGACCAGTTCCACAAAATCTCTGAACTACTCTCTACCATACCCACACAATCCAGACCTATACTGGCAATGATCACTGGAGATGTCAAATCGGAAAAACGAGAACAAATCCTCAAGAGTGAACCGCATATTTTAGGTGTCACTCCAGAATTAATCCACTTTCAACTCAAGCAAACCTGGAAATCCGCGCATTGGGCAAACTTTTATCAGCGATTGCGCTATGTGCTGATTGATGAAGCTCACACTCTTTCAGGTAGCTATGGCGCAAATATGTCCTGGCTGATTCGTCGCATTAAACTAGCAGTAGATCATTACGGTGGTGACTCCAAGAAACTGCAATTTATCTTCCTGAGTGCCACTTGTGGTAATCCTAAACAACTGGCTCTGAAAATCTCTGGTTTGAAACCCACCAAAATCAACCCAAAACCCCTAATTTGGATTCGCAAAAGTGGAGCTGCTTCACCATCTAGACAAATAATTATCACTCAGCCCAGTTACAATCTGACTGGTGATACCGCTCGGATTATTCAATTTTTGCTCAATCAAGGTAAATCAGGTATCGCCTTTTGTAACTCCCGTCGCAGCGTGCGGGAACTAACAGAATTACTCAAATCAAACCAAGTAGCCGCTTTCTACAGTGGCATAACTTCTGAGCGTCGGGCAGAAGTAGTTGACCAACTCCAGTTTGGCACGATCAAGTGGATTATTGCCACAGAAGCATTAGAAGCTGGAATTGACCTACCAGAATTAGAATGTTGCATTTTGCGTGGCTGGCCTGGTTCCAAAATGGCATACCAGCAACGCAGTGGCCGCGCCGGACGTTCTCAGTCTGGACTAACAGTGCTGCTTCCCAATGCTCTCAATCCCATAGACTGCTATGTAGCAGAACATCCAGAAATGCTGGTATCGCCAGAAGCTGAGGAAGTATTCTTTAATGACGAATATCCCATCTTTGCTGCGAAACATTTAATGTGTGCAGCCGCAGAAACTGGTATTCCTACTAATAAAATCAAGCACTACTTTGGCACAGCAGCTTACGAGGTAGCAAAACTCCTGTTAGCCCAAGGGCATCTAAATAAAGGTCGTAATGGACTGTGGGCAAAAGGCTATCCCCATAAGGATGTTAACTTTCGGGGTGGCTTATCCCAAACTACCATCAAGCTAGTAGATGCAGAATCTGGGGAAGAACTAGAGGAAATCTCAGAAGATATTGCTCACCGGGAAGTCCATCCTCAAGCCATCTACAAACGACAAGATGCCAATGGACGAATGCTGACTTATCAGTGCGTCTCCCTTGACTTGAACAGCAAACAAGCAATTTTAAAACAGACAGTAGATAGCCCACTGTTTACAGTTGCAGTTACAGAATCAGAAACCAGCAGCCTAACAGTGCTGACAGATCCGGTGAAGTTACCATTGCTGTTTTCTCAAGTCAGTGAAGTTGATGACTGTCAGGAATACTTAACCCTAGAACTTAGTTTTGGTGAGGTTAAACACATTACCAGTGGTTACAGTTTAATGACCCAAATCTATGAGCAGACTTGTTTGAACAAGCGGTGTCTTAACTACAAAGAGCCGCTACCTAAAGAACGTCGTTGTCGGCTTTGTAGCAAACTCACACGCAAAGCTGTAATTGTGAAAACCCTGTCAGAAGAAAAGTTTGAGCACCCTTTCCGTACTCAATTTTCAGCACCAATGGTCAAAGTAGCGATTAACTCAAGTGCGCGGGAATACCTCCAGCACAATGCCTTAGAAACTAGAACCAGTCTTACTCGCAGTGGAGAAGCGATTCCCCCTGGTTATCAACAGTTGTGGGAATACTCCACTACCTTGATTGCTATCCACACCTTTGGGCATCAAATTATGAAAGCGTTACAGCTGGTGGCTAGAGTTGACCTAAAACAGGTGAATTTTACAGTAGTGAAGGAGTTAGGGGAAAATAACAATTACACGGGTTATTTCTATGATACCAGTGATGGTGGTAATGGTGCGGCTGAAGCTGTGTTTAAACATCTGCCAAAACTTGCTGGTGCTGCTAGAGCGATCGCACGAGATTGCAATTGCGATACTGGCTGTGCCAAGTGTCTAATTCAACATGGTTGCCCTGATGGTAACACTGCTTTATTGAAGCAAATGGGATTACTGTTGTTAGATGCGATCGCCTCCGGTCCGTCGGAGATCATCGCCTCCACCGAGGCGTAGCCCTACACTTGATGTTTGACACGAGTATCGTCGTAGACATCGCTCAATTTCTAGATTTTATTGCTCTAGATACTCAATCACTGCCTCCAAGTCTGCGATCGCCCGATTAAATCGATTGAGTATTGCTTCTGCTACTTCTGGTTGGGCGTTGACAGTCGGTAGTTTTTCTGTGACCACACCTTTGAGTGCTTCTAGCCACAGCGACAAATTTGTATGTCGAACTGCTGTCAATAATCCCATGTTGGTGAGAACAGACAAGTGAAACCCAAGTTGGTCTTGTCCACCATAACCCAAATATCCGTTGCTCAGTTCTAGTTTTTCGGGAGTAAATTCAAAATACTGGTCAGAGGTAATACCAGCAGATTCTAGTTTTGGTTGTGGTAATGGAGGTTGGGATTGAGTCATTATCAGTTAGGATTGTTGTACAGCAGGTAATTTTGACATTTGCAAAACACTGTCTGACCAAATACCAAGTTCTTGAATAATCTGGTTTTTAGCATCTGTGTTATTCCAGGCTTGTTCCCAGTTAAACAGCCAGCGTGTGAGAAACCTTCCTAAGTTTGCTAACTCAAAAGCATTGTCAATATCTATATCTGGGCCTATCCACTCAATAAAATACATAGTCTCTCTAATCAGGCTTTTGACCACATCCTCATGCGTAGAGTCACTGAAAAGTTGACTTATCCGTGCTAAATTAGTTGCCAATTTTCCCAATCTAACAGGGATACTATCTTGCACAAAGGTTTCTTGCTCATAAGTTAAGCCACTATTCATCCCAGAAACTCCATAAGAATTTGGGACACAATTTGTTTAATCTTAAGTAAGTGGGCGAGAAAATTCCCAAGTATGTTACGAAATGTAAATACAGCACATACTTTATAAAATCGTTATTTCACGGTTTTGACAAAACTAAATATATATTGTTTTTATCGTGCTTACCTACTTAACGCCATAATTTTCATTGAACGATTAATGTTTTAATAAGATATGCGTTAGCCTTACTCCGCAGGAGTTGCAAGCTACGCGGAGCGTCTCCAGGAGTTGGCTTTGGCGTACCCTTACTCAAAAGCTTGCTACGCGTAGCGTCTCTAAGAGTTGCCATCGCTTGCAGCTTAATTTTACAGGTATCTAGAATTAGCGTGATGTCTACAACGGGCGTAGCTGAAGCACTCCCACACTTGAGCAGTCCGCTTTACCCAATCTATGAGGTGTGTAGGCGTAGCCCAGAGCAGGCATCGCTATAATAAAACCAGTATCACTGAGGTAAAACTCACAATGTCCATTACACTTGATCTGCCACCGAAAGTTGAGGCACTGCTGCGACAGCGTGCTGAAAGTACTGGACAAGATATTTCGCAAATGGCGCTAGCAGTGCTGACTTTAGGACTGAGTTTGGACGATCAAGATTTTTTTGAGGCTTTAAAGGGAATCCAACGTGGGCTTGATGATTTTGAGCAAGGACAATTTTCGAGTTTAGAGGACTTCATTGCTGAACAAAATCAGAAATATGGATTGTCTCTTGAAGCATGACGTACCGCATTGATTTCTCTAGCATTGCGAAAGCCGAAGCGGATGCCGCATTCTTAAGTTTTTCTCAGTTTACCACAGATGAACGCGCCCAACTCTGGTATCAAGGGCTGATTAAAGCAATCGTCTCTCTGCAAGAAATGCCTCGGCGCTGTCCAATCGCTCGAGAGGATGCCTTCTTTAGTCAAGAAATTCGTCAGCTTCTTTATGGGCAAGGAAAGCAAACCTATCGTATTCTATTTACGGTTCTTGAAGATCAGCCTGTTGCCACGGTGAGAATTCTCCATATTCGTCATGGCGCACAGAAGACAATAGGTGAGCCGGAAGTAGAGGATTGATCATATTGACAGCTAATTCTTGTATCTTGGCTGTACGTATAATTAATTTGCAGCTTACCGCTGCATTGGAGAGATGTTATGTTCTCTCCACCATGCCAGTAATTAATCTTGCCGATATTCAACAAATTACTAAAACACAGCAACAAGTCCTATTCCCCAGTCAAAAATATCATCCAAATCGCTCTGCCTTTGACTCTATAGTTGCAGATAACTTCTCTTTGGTGATGAGACAACTATTTTTAGGACTGACTGTAGAACCTTTATTAAATGCCTATCCTCAAATTGCTCAGTGGGTTGATCAAATACAGGAACTTGCACCGGAAATTTTTCAATCTCGGAAAAAGTTATTAGTCGATAATCCAGTTATTGCACCTCTTGCGATTAATGATGATAAGCACTTTATTCAAGTATTAACAAATATAGCATTTAAACAAGGTATTCCCATACTTTATGAATGGGCTATACGCCATCCATATTTAAGCTGGCAAGACCGAGTAAAGTTGTGGACTACGGCTAGACAATACTCAGTTACTCCTAACCAAATACAACTCGTAATTTTAGCATTACATCCTGTTAAACCAGCCCAAAGATTAAATGTACGCTGGAATAAAAAGGATCAGATGCAGACTGAAAAATGGTTAATTAAACTACTGACTCAATCTCCAGATAACAAATCACAATCCAATATAGTCATTCCTGAGTTATCGTCAATGGTCAATTTAGAAGCTATTCCAGAAGTCAAGATTTAAGAGGCTAATGCCTCTGCCATTGGCAAATGCTTATTACAGATAACCCCAATGGTACTCAAATCAACTTTTGAACATGGATGGCTATTATCAAAACTACTCAAATTAGATGATGAATATCAAGGTAGGTGGGAGCAATGGCGATGGACAATGGAAACTGGAGAACTGCCTAAAGAAATACCACAAACTGAGTTTTTAGACTTAGGACATCCTCAAGTTTTACAGATGCTCTCAAGCTGTCTGCAATCTATTTCTACAGGTGGATGTGGCAGTCCTTCCAGATTTATTCCCTATTTCACTGATTGGTTACTTTATGCACTAGGGCATCCCAGCATTGCTAAATTACCTCATGAGCCAGAGGGATGTAACGGTGCGAGTAATCGTCTTCTTCAAGAACTGGAACTGAAGCTTTTGATTTCTTGTCCCTTCGATTACTTCGGCCATTTGTTGGCTGCTAATCGTTACGGGCAATCAAGAGCCAAATTCTACCCTACTCCTACTTGGACAGCCAGGACAATGACTATTGCAGCAGTTGAAAGTTCTGCTGCAATAGCACCATTTCATATATATGAACCAGCACTTGGTACAGGAAGATTAGCATTGGAAATGTCCAATTATGCTATCAGTTTAACAGGCTGGGAGTGGGATTCACTACTAATAAAAATAGCAAGTTTAAACTTCATGCTTTATGCTCCCTACTTGGCATTGCCTATTCCTAGTTTGGGTGGAGATTTAGTCATCGGAGATACGCTGACTGGCAGGGGTATTTCTTTTATCAGACCAAATTTAAAGTATGAAACTCCCGCATCAACACGTCAAACGAAGCTAAATAATAGTTTGCTGATTAATGGTATCAAATACAAAAATACTAAAGCAGAAAAGATGTTACAAGGAAGTTTATTTTGATGGAAATTAAAATTACTGAGTGGCAACAACTATTTCAAAATTGTGTCAGTAATCCTCCTCTGCCAATTTCCTTGCCTACTGTAGCACTTGCCAATCCTCCCTATTGCAAAATTAATCTCACTTCCGATTCCGAACTAGCCCGATTTGAGATGGCTTATAAATGGATACAACACGGAGATGGAAGCTACGTTATTACATCCAAATTGAAAATCCAAGCAGAACAAGAGTGTTTATTTGTAGAACAGTGTTTAAATCAATTGCAACCTGGTGAAATAGTCTGTATTTTGGTGTCTAATGGAATTCTGTCTTCATCTAACCAAGCACACTTTCGCCAATGGCTATTAAAAGACATGGCTTTGCTAATTGCTTCCATTCAGTTACCTACAGAAAACTTTCAGGTAGAATGTGGATTGGGAATTATCACCAGCTTTTTAATTCTTCAGCGCAAAGGTGGAGATTTACCAATACCAGAAGATTACTCAATCTTTATGGCAGTTGCGGATAAAATTGGTTTTGATAGTCGAGGTCGTCGTCTCTTTCGTTCAATTATAAATGGGCAACAAACCCAAGAAATTGATAGTGATTTACCTCTGATTCTAGAAGAGTTCAAAAAGTTTATCAAGGAGGTTTGGCAAAATAATGTTGATAAATAGCACTTGCTGTCTATTAGCGCCGTCAAAGTTACCTATGCAGTATATGGGGAAATTCAGGACGTGTCTCATGAATTTGCAGACTTACTTTAGCTACTATAGGATTCCTATTTAATTTTTGAAAAACTGAGAAAATCGAAGCCTTGCACGATAGAGATTAAAACCTCAGTATACTTAGTAAGATTTAAGTCGGATTCCTCTAGCTATTTTCTAATCTAGAACTTAAAATAGTCGTTAATACTGTTTGCGGGACTTTGGTGTGACTTCCGAACCTAGCATCTGAAGCTATCCTAGCTTGTCGTGCCGTCATTCCCCGAACAGTACCCCCTTCAAAAAAAGCCACTATGCCAATAATGGACATTAATCGGGCTAACCAACATCAGCAGGTGGCAAGGGAAGATTTAGTCATGTTTATTAATGCCTGCCTTTCCTGCACAGGACAGCGTGAGTTCTATGGTGATGGTTACGGGCAGCGTGTATCTATTGACTTTTTGCACGACTATATTTTAGGTAATTACCGCTTACTCTATACCCGAACATTGGCAGCAGGGATTAACCACTTCAACCAAGCGCAGATTATCCTCAAATTACTAGCAACAGGAAAACATACACCCCCTGAACATCGACAAGAAGAAGGTGCATTAATTGCCGCAGCATTAACAGCCTTACCACCACAACGAGGTTGGGAAGTATTGCAACAATTGCGGAAAAGAAGTATCAATAATCGTCGTAGCAGAGCGATCGCTCGTGATTATCTCCAGCAAAAACGTGACATTAACTTTGATGCTGTCAAGTATCGCTCTAAATTTCGAGCGATCGCCTCCCATGCTCACCTCACCCTACCAGGAGAATTAGGTAATTTTCTCTTTGGTAAATGGAAACAGCAAGTTTATCAAACAGAGCTATTCGAGACATTTCGCCAAGCACACTATAGCGCTCAAGCAGTTTATCAGTTACCCTTTACAGTTGCCGAAGGTTTAGCAGCGAAACACGGAATTAAACGAGAGGTCTTTTTATCCCGTATTCAAGAACAAATGACCTTGAATGAAAAATTGCGCTTTCAAGGTTCAGCCAACCGCACAGAAGTAGAAATCGACATTAATTTAGGTCGTCTCCCCCTAACTCGTTTGGCGCTGTATATCTTATCTTTGCCATTGGATACTCGCAAACAGCAGTGGGATATCTTAAACCAAGCATTAGAGAAATCTGCTGCCTTCACATTAAGAAAATCACCCCTAAAACTAGAACGAGTAGCCGCAGTCCTAGATTGCAGCTACTCCAGTTCCGGGTCAGCCGAAAAACATCGTCGTCCTTTAGGAGTAGCCTTAGCTACTCATTACTTACTAAAAGCAGCATCCCAGGAATACCAAGCTTTTTGGACAGCATCAACCAACGATCCACTGCTGATTCTAGCTCGTGGACAAACAGACCTCGCTACTCCCTTACTGAATGCTTTGGACTGGGGCGCAGATTTAGTAGTACTTGTCACTGATGGTTGGGAAAACGACCCTCCCAGTGGAGCATCGGAAATTCTACGTGTATATCGCCATCGTTTAGACCAGAAACAAAAAACTTCCATTATTCATTGCAATCCTGTTTACAATGCCGATGACTTTTCTTTACACCCCCTGAGTCCCGCAATTCCCACAGTAGGATTACGAGATGCAGAAGATTTACCTACGATGTTGGGCTTTGCCCGGTTTGCTGAAGGTTCTGCATCTTTAGCTGAATTAGAATCATATTTAGCAGAGCGAGTCAAGCAAATGTTAAGGGTGTAGAGTATAGAGTTTGCAAGAATTAAATTGATTTATTTTCAATAGCTTAAATAAAATACTGTCGCCCAAAAAATTCCTTCTCTGTAAAGTTTCTCCCACAATTATCGGAACATAAAATAGTTAGATTACTTAAAATTAGATGACTTATGAAACCACTACATTATTTAATATTTCATCCTGACTACGCAAGAAAAAAAACTGAAGTCAAAGCTAAGGTTTTGATGGATGATAAACTTACAGATTGGCAAGGTAATGTTTGGGTGGATGAACCGTGTGGAAATGAAGACCCATTCGTATTTTCAGAAAGATGGCTTTATTCATACTGTCATGCTACTCAGTTAAGAAGAAAACCTACATCAAAATCTTCTCATGTTACAGCAGGATCATATATTTTTTTCTGTAGTGGAGATGCTGCCAATAAAAATACTATTCAGCTAGATACAGTTTTTGTTGTAGATCATAGTGCTGAGTGGCCGGATAACCAGCACGGAATACCTGAAGAGTTCCAACAGGATTATAAAAACAATAAATCTGAGCGATGGGAGAGACATTTTAAATACTCTTTTCTTGGTCAGCATACTGGAAAATATACCTATGTGAGTAAGCAATGGTTTGATAGCAAAGATGAGTATTCTTTTTTGCCAATTTCTCAGAATGGCGATAGAGTAGAGTTTAATTTAGGATTACTTACATCAAATATTCAATCGAAGATAAAAGACAAAGTAAATGGAAAATATCCAGTAACATTAAGCGAGCAACAAAAAACAGAATTACTAAAAATAACATTATCTCTAGCGAGTATTAAAGTAATCGGGAATCTGAAGCGGCAGGATAACAATATCAAAACAATAAATCCTGACAATATAAGCTGTGGATCAAAGTTAGTAAAGTTCGGAAAGTGTTAGGTTTAGTATGGCTACACTCAATACAATATCACTATCAAAATCAAATTGTAGATATTAAAGACAAAAAACTGGATTCAGGACAACATAAACTGATATTGCTCAAGATACGGTATTGCTTAAAGTTAATAAAAATAGACCCACCATCCTATGGCATCCAAAAGCAATCTGTTAGCAGATATATCACTCAAAGGACTAGAAATTGCTCCTTCTCAAATACGGGGAACAGTGCGGATTGTGCCATTATTGCGCCATCAAGTACGTAACGACTTGCGTTTACTGCGTCGTAGCTACGATGAAGATTTAACAGTTGTTTCCTTAGCAGGAGAAATGACAGCACCAGGAATGAAATATTTTTCCTATGTTCCTCACGGACTAGTATTGTCTTGGACTAATGACGGCAGTCCTGTGGGGGCTTTTGGGGGACAGTTTTTTAAAACAGATGGTAAACTGCTAAACTATGGTTGCGCTAGTGTCCGGTTGATGCACCGGATGGTGAAGCGGGAATCTAGTAATCAACTGAGATTTTTGCCACTGCATTTGGCAATGGAAGGCTTTTTATCAATGTTTTTCTCTGGCCCTGATATTGCCTGGAGTGAATATTCTAAGTATGCCCTTTCTCATGGGCTGGGTAGCCGAATGGAAAGCTCTTTTAGTGGACGCTACATTGCTGGACTTGAAGATGCTTTGCGGGTATTTGAAATTCACTCTCGACAGGTTGGGGTATTGGTATTTGTTGCCGAAGCATTAGCATCAGCTTTTGTAGTACCGACACCAGAGGACTATCGGCTTCTGCACAATAGCTTGTTAGAAGACTTCTATGGTGAGTTATTGTACCAATACGCTTTACTACACGATACTACTTTTCCCATCAGTGTATCTTTAGATGAGTCAAAAATTAATGATTTAACAGCCTTGAGAGCAGCAGTACAAAATATGCGTTCAGATTGGGCATCGTTTCAGGGTTTCATGGCAGAGGGACTGTTAGGACGCAAGTTAATTTCCCAAAAAGTCTATACTGCTGGTTCGTTCATGTTACAACGATTTATTACTGACCTCAACCCCAACGAAGAAAATCATATTGGGGAAGCGATTATTCGAGAAAATGGTGAATTGGAGTATTTGAAGACTTACCGCTTATCAGGAATGCAGACTCGCCGAGTTTATTTGCTGAGTCAGTTAGCCCAGCATAATTGGAATTTAGATGCTACTGCTAGTAAATTGGGCAATACACGAGAGGAATTTGTGCTGCGTTTAGAAAAGGTGGGTTTTGGTTATTTGCTCAATGTAGAAGTAAGACAAGCAGCATTGAAAAAAGTCAAGGGTAAAAGGTGATATTGTCTTGCTAAGATTCAGCATTAATTTTTTACAAATTAATTTCACTACATTCGTCAATTTACGAAGGAGTAAGCTGTCGTGCGTATAACTTGCACTTTTTAGGTTTGCAACCATTGGTAACTCTGTAATGCTCTGGAAAATCACAGACGCGACAGCTTATAACACCGTCTGAAATATGATAGTTGAACTCAGATGTAAATGAAAACAACAGTTTTGAATCATGAAATGAGAGTTTTGAAGCATATCTAGAATGAAAGTTTATGAAAATGCTGTTTTCAAAGGGTTATTTTGTACAATTTTTAGCCGAAAATATTTTTTCAACTCATATTCATATTATGCATCAAAAAATAAACTCTCGCTCATAATTTGATGCAAAGTTTGATATTGCTTTTGGCTATAACGTTACTTTTTGCTCGGTTTATGATTAAAAGTACAAACACCGAGTTAAACGGGGTGAATACAACCTAAACAAGCGAAAAAAGGCTGCCCAATTATACCAGCAAACACTGAAGATTCTACGCAGTGAGCAAACAAGATATCCAACAATATTTCACTTCTTAAAAGCTACCAGCCTCTTATCCTTGCAATCCGGGTGTTTGATAAACTCGTGTTGGGAAATTTTCTAAAACATCAGTTTCACTGTTATTAGACTCATGTGCAGATGCTACATCTTCCTCTGGTAATGGCAACATCCGCGCTGCTGACTCAATCCGTTCATGTAATGCTTGTGTTAACGTTTTAATATCAGGAATTATCACCTGACTTTCTAAAGCAAGTTTAACTTGTGTGTCCCAAAGAGCCTCACTATCATGCGCCCGTTTTTCATCGGCTTTGGACACCGGAATAATTAAAGGATAAGGAATAGAAGCTTGTCCCTCGGAACTATAACCAGGACTGGTAATTACGCACTTGCCTTGAGGAAATTTCAAAATTTCGTCAGCACTGATTACAGGCATTTTTTGCAAATTCTCACTCCAGCTAATTGAACGGCTCATTTGTCCGCCAAGCGATCGCCCTGTGGTACGATTTTTAATCAGCACTTCCTTCTCACCGTAACGCTTTGAGTAATCCTCAGCCGTTTTGTAGTTACCAGGATTAAACAAAACATGGGTACTGCAAGCAGAAGCGATCGCACTCCCCATCTTATCCCCATAAATATCGTAAAGTTGCTCTAAACTTTGGATACCTAGAATAAAGCAAGCACCATTAGAACGATATTCATTAATCCACTGTGGCAGTCGGTCTAGCTTAATTGATGGTAATTCATCCAAAGAAATAATCAACGGATCTTTGCGGGGACGGCTTAAATTACCGACAATCATCAAGTGCATTGCAGCCGCCAGCAGAGGCCCAACCACGCTGCGGCGTTCATCATCTAGCTTGAACACCACCATCTCTCTACCTTCAAGCTTAGTGGGAATGTCCGATTTCCCTATAAATGCCCTCAGCAAATCAGCTTGGATGAAAGATGAGAAAGTACCTGCTGCTGTGGTCAAAATCCCCGAAATAGTCTTCTCTGCATCCTTAGCACTCAAAAATTGAATAAACGAAGTCGCCACCCATTCATCCAACCTTTTGGACTGTACCGCATGGTCAAGGCGCTGTACAAGTTTTGGCAACCGCAGCACCGCATAAAGCATCGCCATATCTGGGTAAGGAGAACCCTTAACTAACTGCAAAAGTGCTTTAGCTAACAAGTCCCCGGCTTTAGCAAAGAACTCATCACTTTTACCACCACTGGAAGCATTGCGGTTAATCACTTGTCCAATTTCCCCCGCCATTACCCCATCGCGTGCATCACGCATATAATCCAAAGGATTAATCACACCGCTAAAGGGTTCACCGGGGGCAAATACTCGTACTTTATAGCCATAACGTGCAGCTAGGGGTGCATGGAGTCGTAGTTGGTCGCCCTTCTTGTCGTAGAGTAAAATCGGAAAACCTTGCTGCATCGCACTTTCTAACATCCGGTCTATCGTTGAGTAGGTTTTACCAGACCCAGGCGCACCTATTACCAGTGTTCCCCTTTCGGCATTGGGAAACCAAACACTAGGAGATGCACCTAACATTGTTTGCAGATTAGTAATTAGCGATCGCCATTTACCTTTTACCCAATAGCGAGGAGTTCCAGACCACAGGGTAACTTTATTGTGTTTATGCTCCTTGATTTGCTTGAGTGCTAGGTTAGTCGCTGCTAGTTTCTCACTGATACCGGAGACTTTACCAGTGGTGATTTTTCCCTTACCAGTACCACTGATTTGCAACAACAGTAAAACGAAGAGCATTCCACCGACCATCATCCAACCTTGGGGATTGTTATACTGCTGAAACAACTTGCCAAAGTCAATGCTAGCCAGAGGTGTTTGAAAGGATGACACTTCAATTAATGTCGAGTTAGCAGTGATCTGGTTGTGTGGTAGATTTTTCTGGTAAATGTTCATAGCAGTGAAGTATGCATTTAACAGAAATTTTAGCTACCAAGTGAAAGCTAAAGTATTGACCTTCTGGACATTTTTTTAGAGGTCTTAAGAGAAGCGATTGTGATTTGAAACAAAAAATGATTATCGTGTAGGGGATGGAAGGAGTGAAAGGAGCATCGTTTGTCAAAGCAAATTAGCAATGTCCAATTCTATAATTCTAAAGATAACGAGCAAGCAATTCTTGAGCAGCTTGCTTGTGTTTTTCCACCAATTCCTTGGGTGTAAGGAATTGAGCGCTACCCATAAAGCGATAAACCCAACGGCTAAATTCCGTCAGCGATCGCGATGGAAGTTTGAGTCTGTAATCTAGGTAGCTTGGTTTTCCATCTGGAGTTTTCGCTCCAAAAGAAATTTTCTGGCTTTTATGGCGTTTTTCGCCTTCTTGAATAAACACCATAACATCAGGAAAGAAGCGCACGGTTACTTTAACAAAATCTAATTTTCCCTGTCGCTCTAAACTTTGTTCCTCTTGTTTACCTAAATATAACCCCCAGCCATTCTCCAGTAGTTGATGTGCGACTTGGAGGCTTTGCCATTGTTCTGTTGAATCCCGTCCTTTAGAGTCAAGCAACTTAAAGTGTTCGGTAAACCTATCCAACCTTGAGATAGCTAAATGTCCATTCTGACAATCTTCATGCAATAGATACCAAGCTATATCTGAATAGATAAGTTGTAAAGGGTAAATATTTAAAAACTCAGTAATACCTTGTTGATAAGCATTGCGACTGCGATAAATTTCTATTGCCTGGCCCCGAATAATAGCGCTTTCTAGCTGTTCTAGTTTCTCAAAAAGGGTGCCACGATACTTGCTATCAGCCATCATTTCTTCTGGGTCAGTGTAAATAATTGCTCGATTGATTTGCGCCCGCACTGGATAGGCAAATTGGTCTGCTAAGTTCAGTCCCCGCAATCGTCGCATCAATATTTGATAAATTTTGTTAACTTGCGGATCTTGTTGATATTTTGCTTGAGAACTCAAGGCATTGAACGCAACCTGTAATTCTACCCGACTCATTGCACCAGTCCCCAGATAATAACCCCAACGATACATGCGGTTGTCTAGGATATTGTAGTGACGCAATGTCCGCAAATCTTTTCGCAGCGTGTGTAATGAGTAAGCTGGCAAATCAATACCGCAGTCACGAGCAACTTCCAGCAAACGCACCGACACCTCAGTAAGTGCATCATGATAACCCCCAGATTTTGTATCGATTGAATCATTAAAATCACTGTTGCCCACTCCGGGATAACGCACAAAAGTCGCAATCAGTAGCATCAACCGTTCAAACGCCTGGAGGTCAGTATAAAGATGAGCAATAGACTTCTTGGGCATTTTGACCTGTCAAGTAAAAGAAAATATTCAACTAGTACTTAAATTAATCTCTCAAAGCTCTACTAGTCTTGCTTTTTAGGTAATTTTAAATAATCAAATAAATACTCGGATTTAATGGATTTCTTGAAATCCCTTTTGCTACTATGCAGTTTATACAAGGTAAATCAAGGCATTCAGCCTACATTGCAACTCAAACGGCAGAAGTACTAGACCGATATCTTAAATAGATAATTTTCCGCGTAAATTGTAGATATAGTGTAAAAATAGTTACTTAAAACCCTTTGCAGGGAATCTTAAGTATAGAGATACTTTTTTGTCAGGGCAGCAACCGAACTTTGTTGGTTGTCTGGTTAGTAAAAATTGAACAAGAAAGCAGAGGGAAAAAGGCAGAAGGGATAAATCCCTTCTCCGATTGCCCGATAGCCCAGCGTTAGCGACGCAGTTTAACTAAGTTAGTTATCTACTAAACAATGACTACTTTTAACTTCTCTATACCAAGACAAACGCAACATCTTTGGCAAACAATTTCGTCACATTGGTCTCATTATAATCGTCCAGATAAACAGCGATTTTTGGGTAGCATTCAGATTAGTCAAAAAGCCACAGACCAAGTTTTAGATGTTGTAGGCTATAACTTGAGCAACCTAAGTACAGTTACTTATAATAAGTTATATGAAAGATTCGATGAACCTGAGCAGAACTGGTTGAAAATTCTAACTTTTGCTCTATCGGAGTATGCATATCTGGATCAGCACTCATAACAGCCCGTTCAATAAAGGTAGGGACTTGGGCTAGAATAGGCTGAAGATTACCAACAACAGTGGCAAAGGCATTAATGCGATCGCGCAATTTTCGATAAACCTTTGCTTCCACAGTGCCATCATAGTAAAAATTGTGAATTCGCACAGTCGGATATCTTTGTCCAATGCGGTCAATTCTCCCAATACGCTGTTCGACCCGCATCGGGTTCCAAGGCATATCATAATTAATTAACACGCCGCAATTTTGTAAATTCAAACCCTCGGAAGCAGATTCAGTACAGAGGAGAATTTTAATTTCATCTTGGCGAAATCGGCGTTTAATTTCTTCCTTGGGAACAAGACACCACTCCCCATTCTGGTACAATTCCCCACCACGACCTGAATAACAAGCTACTTGGCTACCGTACAACTCCTTCAATGTATCCCGTAGATAGTCCATCGTGTCAGTGTACTGGGTGAAAACGATCGCACTTTCTCGGCCGGTTAATTCTTGGCGTAAAATTTGAATAAAGCGAGAAAGCTTGCTATCTTCCCCAGTGTTTTCAAATTGGCGTAGTAATTCTTCAAGATATTGAATTTCCTGGGGGTCTACTGGTTCAAAGAAAGATTCCAGTCCAGCAATCACTGCATCATCCTCATTATCCACATCTACTAAATCGTCGTCACTTAAAACGCTTCCCCGTTGAGTTAACAAATAATCCAAACGACGTTGCAGAGATGACTTTATAGCATAAAATGAACTGGTCAAACGTTTACGGTAAAGGGTCATCAAAAAACCCAAACAAGAACGCTGATCTATTTGTGCCAATCGGTAAAAGTGACGTACATAGTCGCTGACAGCTACATAAAGCGGTACTTCCCGTTGGGGTTCCAGCGTAATAGCATTATCCTGCACAACTCTAGTAGGAATATCCCGCTCTAACAGTCCCCTTTGATAGTATTGTCGGAGAGTGTCGCGGGTGTGGCGGAACATCAAGTCTTTTAAGGGAGTATTCACTGTCAAATATTGGCGTGAGGTGTCGATAAAGTCTTCATCTGCCAATAGTTGTTTGTGATTGGAGATTTTCTTTCCCCGTTGCCAAGTATCCTGCATTTTGTAAGCAAGAATGCGATCGCTCTTGGTCAAAAACTGCTCTAATCTAGAACAAGGCTGTCCGCCGCGCTGAAAATAATCGCTAGACATTACTTGCCAAAAATTTATTACTTCCTGCTTGACAGCACCTTGTAGCGAGGCGAAATAATAGCAGAAGTTATCGCCATAACTCCAATGTCCCTGCAATCCCAGCAGGTTTAACAAATCGAAAACTTCTATGGCATCAATTTGCATGGGAGTTGCTGAGAGAAGAATCAGGGATTTAGTCTTCTCCTTCAACTGTGCCATTAACTGTAACAAGCGATTGGGCGTTTCCTTACGGTCTTGGGGACTTTTGCGGCGTGCATGGTGTGCTTCGTCTAAGATTACTAAATCCCAAGGTTCTGCTGATAGTAGCTGGTGCAGTCTGTCAGTTCTTCGCACCAAATGAGAAGAAGCCAGGATTAAATCTTGAGTATTCCAGGGATTAGCTGCTGCGGGGATAGTCCGCTTGTAGGGGTCTTTAAATTCTGTAGATGTGTAACTCCAAAAATGCAGATTAAATTTTTCCCGTAGTTCTTCTTGCCATTGGGGTTGGACACTAGCAGGTGCTAAAATCAGTACCCGCTTCACTTTTTTGGACAACAGCAGATAACGCAGAATTAAACCAGTTTCAATAGTCTTTCCTAAACCAACTTCATCAGCAATAAGAAAACTTTGGGGAAAATTTTGAGCAACGCGGCGCAGGATTTTAATTTGGTGTGGCCAGGGGTGAATGGGAATTGATTTTAAACAAAAGTCCAAGCAGCCGGGATGTTCATGAATATTGGCAAGTTGAGTAAATGCTAACCTTTCTTGTTCACTGATGACAGTTAACTGTTGACTGTTAAATGATGAGGGTTCACTGTTTATTTCAGTCAACTGTGAACTGTTAACAGTTGACCAATTTTGTTCACCATTAACTGTTAACTCTTCCCCGTCAACCGTCAACTGTGAACTGTCAACATTATTAATTGGTCTAGAGTCAAATTCTATTTGAGCATTCCAATCAGGTTTAGTAGATTTTGCGTAACGCAACAGCTTTTTCTGTACCGCCTCTGGAACTTCAAAGACTCGCACGTTAGGCGATACGTCATACCAAAGTTGCTCAAATCTCGCTACTTCTTCTTCAACTCTATCTAGTTCCCTTCCTCCCTCCCAAGAACAATAAACGTGAAAGGATTCTACGTTCCTCTCCCAGCCACCGATAGATTCGTTATTAGAACCGTTAAATGCTAATTTTTCGCCCTTGCTATCAGTAAAAATGCCAACTTTTTCATGAAATATATGCTGTGGGTCTAGTTGCTGTGTACTATCTTCAGGTAGTCCATTTTCTGTGAGAGGAATAGCAATTTTAATATCGAGATACTGGTTTTGAATCAACCAACTGAGAATTTCTAAGTGTTTGAGTTGGGCAAAACTTTCTGGTGGTTTTAAGTCTGCGTCTAGACGAGATAGCAATGCATCTCGCAGTTCGTATCCCTGTTGAATTGCTTGTAAATCTTGGGGGCTAAACTGACAACCCATGATTAACCGCATTCGCCCTTTGTTGTGCAGCATTGCACCTAAACCCCGTGCAACTTTACTTAAAATGGCACTACTAAAAAAACCTGCTTTCCGGTCATATTGAATGGCACACTCTAAAGCAGGAATGTAGAAATCAGTGATGGTGTTGTGGGTGTTGCTAGTGTAGCTAATTTTCCAAGGATATTCACGCAGGTTTTTCAACTTTCTAACCAGTTATCTAATTTTAAGTTGGGAATATTAATAAAATCTTTGATATTGTTAGTAACAAGAATATCGTCACGAGAACGAGCTACAGCAGCAATCAAAGCATCAAATTCTCCAGTTGGTTTCCCAATTTTCCTGAGTTCGCTTTGAATCTTGCCAAATTCGATAGCCGCTTCTATTTCAAATGGTTCTACTGGTAGGAGTTCAGTGAACTGTGCTAATATCTCTAGATTCTTGGCTACCTGTTGAGAACAATAAACGCCTTTATATAGTTCTGAAACTACAATGATAGAGAGATAGCATTGGCTGAAAAAGCGATTAAATTTAGTAACAGCTTGGGGATTTTCGTTCAGCAGTGCAATACAAATGTTGGTATCTAGTAGATACATTAGCCGTTATCCCGATTATCAAGTGAGTCTAATGTTCTGCCTTGATAAGTATGGCGCTGTTCGTCAATTTCTGTAAATATTTCTGCTAATTCCGGTTGGTTCTTCCAAGCCCCAAATAATTGATTTAGTCTAGCTAGTCTCTCCTCATCTGTTAATGGTGGTTGTGGTTCTGTAATTTGATTGGCAATAAATTCTACGTCTATGATTATTTCTGTCCCATCTGGAATATTATTAAGTTGTTCTAATATTTCAATATTTTGACCACGTTTTATGCCTCTAACCTTCATGTTTAATTACCTCCTGTAATTATTAGTTGACTGATGATTGATGATTGTTATCAAAGAAAGTCATGATATAGCTTTCGTTAAGATTGGATAATTAATTTAAAAACTTTATCCGATAAATTTTGCTGACAAGCATCAAACCATTCTTGAACCAATTTATCTTTCCCATCTGGAACTTCATAAAATCTGAAAGACATACCGCCACTTCTAGATATTCTGACAACTCCTGACAGGTCTAATATCTCCTGATTGATTTTAGCGGATATTTCTAATGGGATAGATACAGATTCGAGTTCTTTATTAGATGGGTATTCTGATGGAATTCCTCTGCTTTCTGCTGTTTTTTTCGCCAGTTCTAAATCTTTTAACGCCTCAGCTTGACCTGTAGATTTTAGCTCTACACTAAAATCATATTGATTCATTTTTTATTTCCTCCATTAATTAATTATGACAGTTGTTTGTTAACGGTTAACAGCCCTCAATCATCAGTCTCTAAATTCAAACTAATTTGTCCATAATTTAAGGATAGCTCAGGTTGCACATAAGAGACTTTCGTCTTGATTTCATCCATAGCCAACCACAAATCTAATAAGGCTTTTTCTTCGGGAAGGCGTTTCTTTTCATCACCAATGCGGGGAATTACTTTCAACGCTACTTCAAATGTCCGCATAAATAAATCGTTGCTGACTAAGCCAGTATTTTTGAGAAATCTACGGACTGGTTCTGTATTGTCTTCCTCTTGGTAAAGGGCGATAATGGCGTGGAGTCCATCAACTAAATATCTAGCAGAAAATTCAGTATCAGTGACAGAGAAGGCGCGTTTTTTCAAGCGTTGTTGCGGGGTGAGTAATTTACAGTAACCGCTTCCAGAATCGAGTAGTTTGTGTTTTTTGACTAAATCGGAAACATCAAAACCACCCACTGCTAAAGCCAGTTGTCTAGCTTCATCGAAGGGGAATTCTCGCGCTTCAAAGGTATCCCATGCCAAGATGTACCATTGGGTTAAGGGGTCGATACCGTTGAAGTCTTTTCCTTCTAATAAGTTTTGCAGTCGGTATTCGACTACTGCTTGGCGCACTTCTTCAAATGCTGCTTTGGGTTCAACTGGATTACCCGCGCTGTCCAGAATGGAACTATATTTGGTAAACACACTTAAAGCAGAACCGAAAGCACTTAAGCACAAGTTAATACCAGGAGGTTTAATGCGGCGTTGCGGATCTGCTACTCTATCAGCAGCAGGACGAGAATCTTCAGTTAAGCTTTTTTCGAGTTCTGGTGCTTTTTCAAAGACGATATTTCGCACGTCGATTCGCACGTCATCCCACCAAGCTTGTTCGGCGTTGGGGTCACGTTTGCGGCATACTAAAAGCACGGTGCTGGATACTGCGTTTTTCTGCGCTTGGTGTAAGTTTTGCGGGTTTTCGGTACTGACTGCCCAAGATGCGGTAATCTCGAAACCAGCATCGATGAGGGATTTTGCTAAGACATCCCACGCGCCGGAGTCTTTGTGGTTGAATTGCACTGTCATTACGCCGTCGTCGCGGAGGACGCGGTGATATTCGGCGAAAGCCATCGCCATTTTTGCTTCGTAGTCTTGGTTGGCTAGTTTTTCGGGGTTATCTCCCATGTTGCGGAAGCGGGAAGGGTTAGCGACGGCTTCTCTGTCTTTGTCTGTGAGTTCTAAGTAGAATAATTCGGGGAAGATATCGCCAAGAGTGCGTTTTAGCCAGACGTAGAAAAAATCTGAAATATCCGCATAGGGAATCGTACCATAGTAAGGTGGATCTGTGATAATTGCATCAACTGAACTATCAAGAATATGAGTTAGATTATCAGCTGATGCGGCATCTATTTGGACAGATTTTTTATTGTCTTCTTCAAGACCTAGAATACTTGTAAAACCCTTGCTGCCGAACAAATTACATACATTTATATAATTTGATGTAGATTTTTCAGCACACCATTCCCATAAACGCAGACTTCCATTAGTTTCTGGATAGTTCCAAATCAAGTTTAGTGCATGTTGCCCAGAAGCACCTTCAATTTTTGGGCCCATTGCATTCACATGAGCTAATCTACAATTTACATCTATACAACGATCTAAAACTAATGCTAAATAAGTTACTATAGCTTCTACTTTATCCCCTTCACACTCTGCTTGAATTAGTGCTTTTGCTTCATTTATAATTTCTACATAAGTTATAAGAGTTAAATTTTGACGGTGGTTAAAGCATTGCATCCATTCAGTTATTCCATAATTACGAATCATGGAATATTGAGGATTAAGAGGTGTGGATTCATGACTAATATAGCAACGGACAAGGCGATTAGGACGCTGTGCGAAGCACATCTTCCATAG
>NZ_JAVRBM010000102.1:0-27741 GCF_034531255.1 Nostoc sp. ChiQUE01b
TTCGCTATCATACCTTCATTTGGCGACTTTCTTAAACACCTACCCTTGAAAGCCCCCAACCCCCCCCCGCAAGCGGGGAGGGGAGCGTTTGCGTCAGCAAATGCGGGGTGGGGTTCTTTATTTTTGATTTATGCAAGAGGTCTAATATCGATTGTTGTGATACTGTTTGCAAGACCCTCAAAAGATTGGGATTGCCTTGTCGTGGGTTTAGTCTTACATCCGCTCCTTTGACAAACTTCCCATTTCCCAAGCTAAGTATTCAACCGAATTAAATATAGGAATCATATTTGATTTCTGAAATTATCTACGTAGCTGGGGAGTAGGGAGTAGGGGGTAGGGAGTAGGGAATAGGGAATCAGGCTTTTCGAGTTGTACGGAGTTTTTTCAAAAATCAAATCATAGTCCTATATTATCTGTTGCTTCAATCAAAGCACTGCAAATTCCTGGTTCACTCATTGAATGTCCGGCATCAGGAACCACTATAAATTCAGCTTCTGGCCAAGCGCGATGTAATTCCCAAGCTGAGATCATTGGGCAGACTACATCATAGCGTCCCTGAACAATTACAGCCGGAATATGGCGGATGCGGTCTACATTTAAGAGTAATTGATCTTCTGTTTCCAAAAATCCCTTATTCATAAAGTAATGGCATTCAATCCGAGCAAAAGCGGAAGCAAATTCACTCTCACCAAACTTTTGCATGAGTTCTGGGTCTAAGAACAGTCTACTGGTACTACCTTCCCAAATTGACCAAGCACGCGCTGCTGTTAATTGAATTTCTAAATCTGGATTGGTCAAACGTTTGTAATATGCTGCGATCAGATCGTTACGTTCATCTATGGGAATTGGTTTGAGATATTCTTCCCAAGCATCAGGGAAAATATAGCTAGCACCCTCTTGGTAAAACCAGCGCAACTCTTTTTGCCTCAGCATGAAGATACCACGCAGAATTAATCCTGTGCATCGAGAGGGATGGGTTTGACTGTAGGCTAATGATAAAGTGCTACCCCAACTACCACCGAAAACCGCCCACTTTTCTATACCTAAATGTTGGCGCAGTTTTTCGATATCACTGACTAAATCCCAAGTGGTGTTTTCTCGTAATTCGGCATGGGGAGTACTTTGACCACAACCGCGCTGGTCAAACATGACTAACCGCCATTTTTCGGGGTGGAAATATTGCCGATAAAAAGCTGGACATCCACCACCAGGGCCCCCATGCAGCAAAACGATGGGTTGACCTTGGGGGTTTCCTGACTCTTCAAAATGGATAGTATGAAGGTCACAAACTTCTAAACTACCTTCTAAGTAAGGCTCGATCGCTGGGTAAAGTTCTCGCATTTTGGATATTTTATCAGTAATAGTCTATCAAATTCATTTTGACGGTTAGAAAGACGCGATAAATCGCCGTCTCTACAGGAAATTTATCTGTCAATTAGTTCTTGACAGACTAGTAATGTTGTCATGCGCTATGTCTTGGTGAACCAACTTTGCTTCTATAAAATGTGGCTTTTAACCGCCCTTTCATCTAAAAATTGCTTCACTGACATTCTCGACTGAGTACCAAGCGTCCATCAGCAAGTCGATAAAGCCCTTGTGGTTCAACTATTGCATCGCCTTTTTTCCAAGTCTGCGATATTGGTTCAACATTACGCACTTCACCTGTAGAATAGATTGAAATTAATTCATCTCCCGGACTATTACGTAAAGCACCAGAACCTGTGATGAAGAATGTACCCTCTTGTTTGGAATTGCGTGAAATGCAACTATTGGCGATGAGTGCATTGGTGTCAATGACATTTGGAAATGCACCAGTGAAACTGTTTTGAATGTAACTGGTATCGGGTGCGTTAATATTTGTTGTACCTGAAACGCCTAATTCAGAACTTGCAGTAATATCGCTTTTTTCAGTTGGCTTTGGACGCGCTTCGATACCGAAGATACCTTGCGAATTGATTTGGACTCTTCCACCTGAACCAGTGTATGCATTGGCGCTGATATCGCTGTTTTCTTCAGGGCTGGCGACGATGAATTTTGATTCTATATTGATGTTACCGCCATCGCCACCAGCTTGGCTTCTACCTGCGGTGGTGGAAATTTGGCTACCGTGACGCATCAGCAAAAAGTCGCTGAGATTGAGTTTAATATTACCACCATTGGCATCAGCGATCGATTCAGAAGTTATGGAGCCTCGATTATCAAGGGTAAGCCGGGATGCATTGATATTAATGTTCCCAGCAGCATCTTGAATTTCCGTGTTAGCTGATAGCTTTGCCCCGTCAGTTATAAGTAGGGAATTTGTGGTGATGTTAATATCTCCACCTTTACCTGAAGTCCCTGTCAGCCGATCTTGTTGACTAGCGCCACTGCTAATGAATACATCAGAACCTGCAAGAGAGATAGAGTTTGCGTTTATAAAGATATTCCCCGCATCTCCTTGTCCCTGAGTTCTGGTGTTTATTTCATGGTCGCCAGAGAGAGATAGATTACCTGTATTGATGATGATATCGCCACCTCGTCCAACACCTTCAGGTTCGACTTGGCTAAAAGCACCACTAGTAAATTCTTCAGAACTACCACTAAATATAATCCTATCTCGCGCATTGATGATGATATTACCTGCATCGCCTTTAGCTTCAGTATCTGTACGCAAGTTAGAACCACCATCTAGCAGCAGGGAGGCTGTTGTAATTCTAATATCTCCTCCTCTGCCATCGCCTCCATTCCTACTTTCGGTTTCGCAAGCACAAGTCACTTCACTAAAAATGTCAGTGCTTCGTAACAAAGCTACTTCATCTCGTGCCTCTATAATTACGTTACCGGAATTACCTTTACTCGATGTGCTGGTAGTGATTTGAGAATTGGATGCACGTAAAGAGCCTGTTTTGATGTTAATGTCGCCACCATTGCCTTCACCCCCATCATTGACTCGGCTAAGAATCAAAGTTCCAGGTTGTCCAGCGCGAGAAAGCTCACCTACTTGATCTAAAGAAACTAAATCGCGGGCTATAATATTTACTCCTCCAGAGTTCCCGCGTCCATCAACATCTGAGCTAATAACAGCTAAATCACTGAGAAATAACGAACCTGTGTTGATGCTAATGCCTCCACTATTGCCCACTCCTCCAAAACCAACGTCATTTTGAATATTACTTCTGCCTTGTCCAAACAGAGAAAGTGTGTCACGGGCTGTGATGGAAATTTTACCTGCATCACCTTCACCAAAGGTGCTAGAAATTATGTTCCCACCATCTGTTACAAAAATATTTCCAGCTTCAACTTTGATATCTCCACCACGCCCGATCGCACCAGTACCCAAATTCCCAAAGATTCCGCTATTTGTTCCAGATATTGTGAATGTATCACGCACATTGATATCTACAGTACCACCTTTACCTTCACCAGCAGGAATTGTATCTAAAGCTTCGCGCACACCAATGTCTAATTTCCCATTGTTAGTCAGGGATAATGAACCAGCAGTGATATTTATATTTCCACCATTACCCACTGCACCAGTTAGTACATTGCTAAATGAACCACTAGGGTATCCATTACTATCTACTCCATCAAAAGTAACTGAATCCCTGGCTTGAATCGTTATATTTCCTGCATTTCCTTGTCCGCGAGTAAAGGAATTAATTTGAGCGCCATTAGTTGCAGTCAGCGAACCAGTAGTAATGTCGATTTTTCCAGCGTTACCTTCAGCATCACTACTCTGAACGTTGTTGTAAATACCTTCTTTATCTAGAGAAATTGCGTCACGGGCTGTTATAGAAATATTACCCGAATCACCTTTACCAAAAGTACTAGAAACTATTTCCCCGCCATCTTTTACAAAAACACTTCCAGCTTCAACTTTGATATCTCCACCATTACCCTTTGCTCCCTGACGTACTAAATTGTAAATTCCACTTCCTGAACCAGCAACTTTGATTTCTCCAGTAGCATTAAGGGTAATATCCCCCGCGACAGTTTCGGGAGTTCCCAAGCCTGGCCCCATACCAGCAGAAAGCTCACTTCCTTCCAATATCTCTAAATTTCGCACTAAAAACTCCCTGATTTCCAAACTCCACCCCGTTCGCTGTTGTCCCCAAAAAAGAACCTTGCAAATTCAAACTGGCATTTTTCCCAAACACAATCCCATTGGGATTTAGCAAAAACAAATTTGCACCACCCGATACTCCCAATTTCCCGAAAATATTTGATGAGTTACCACCAGTAACGCGAGAAAAAATATTGGTTATTCCCTCTGGATTGGCGAAATAAACACCTCGACCCTCACCTACGTTAAAATCTTGAAAACTGTGAAATAGGTTAGCACCACGAGCCGCACCGCCCTCGATGTGGTCATTGTTTGGATTAAGACGAATGACTTGCGATCGCTCTTTTCCCAGGCTATTATCGGGAGTTAACTGAGCAAAAGTAGGATGAGTAAAAACTGCAATACTTGCCAAGCATCCCAGCCATGCCGTGACAGGAAACCGCCAAATTTTCACCATAACTTCTGCGCCTTTGTTTGGTAATAATTGTCTATGTTGTGATGGATGGATTTTAAAGGTCATTTTTCGGTATCAATTAAGAAAATTTTGGACAATTGTCCCTTCTTTCGGGTAATACTTAGCTGGCTATCGAAGACCTTTAAGCCTCCTATTAAGAGTTTCCTTAATGACATTCTCGACTGAGTATCAAGCGCCCATCAGCAAGTCGATAAAGTCCTTGTGGTTCAACTATTGCATCGCCTTTTTTCCAAGTCTGCGATGTTGGTTCAACATTACGCACTTCACCTGTAGAATAGATTGAAATTAATCTATCCCCCGGACTATTACGTAAAGCACCAGAACCTGTAATGAAGAATGTACCCTCTTGTTTGGAACTGCGTGAAATGCAACTATTGGCGATGAGTGCATTGGTGTCGATGACGTTTGGGAGTAATCCGGTAAAGCTGTTTAGAATGTAACTGGTATCGGGTGCGTTAATATTTGTTGTACCTGAAACGCCTAATTCAGAACTTGCAGTAATATCGCTTTTTTCGGTTGGCTTTGTCCGCGCTTCGATACCGAAGATCCCTTGCGAGTTGATTTGGACTCTTCCACCTGAACCAGTGTATGCGTTGGCGCTGATATCGCTATTTTCTTCGCGGCTGGCGCCGATGAATTTTGAGTCTATATTGATGTTACCGCCATCGCCACCTGATTTGGCTAACCCCGCAGTTGTGCTGATATTGCTGTTACGACGCAATAGTAATAAATCTGTAGCGGTTAGGTTAATATTTCCACCATCACCAGAGTTAGTTTCAGCACCAATAGCGGCTTTATTATCTAGTCTTACACCACTTGAATTAATGTTAATATTCCCGGCAATTCCATCTCCCAGACTACCAGCAGCTAAAGCTGCACCATTGAGAGATAAATCACGGGCTGTAACGTTAATATTACCGCCTTTACCTTTACCTGTGAATCCTGGCTCTATTGCGACTATGCTAGAGATGCCAGTATCAAAGTTAAAACCATTGGGAGTTGTCCCCTGAAGAGAGAATTTACCCCCAGCATTAACGATGACGTTACCTGCATTTCCTTGCCCAAATGTCGCAGCGTTGATGTTAGCACCATTTGTGAAATAAATGTCACCAGTAGCATTAATTAGCACATTTCCAGCATTGCCTTTACCAGCAGTAGTAGAATTTAGAACAGCACCATCGGATAAAGAAAAATTACGCCCCTGAATTTCAATATCTCCACTCTTACCTACTGCATTTAGGTGAAGAAACGAGGACAAAGCGCTTTTTCCTGAAATAGAAACATCACCACCTGCCTGAATTGCAATTTTACCAGCATTTCCTTCTGTTGCAATAAAAAATGTTGCTATAGTACTATCTTTGATTGTTGTGTCACCCAATGTAGTTATCAAGACGTTACCCGCGTTGCCTTTACCAAAAGATAATGTAACCAAACCAGCATCATTGTCTAAAGAAAAAGACTTGGCGAAGATATCAATATTTCCGGCATTACCTACACCTGTTATAGAAATTGCGCTGCTTATATTACTGCTATTGGCAAGAGAAACTGTGTCTGTTGCTTGGATTGAGATATTACCAGCGTTTCCTTTGCCAAAAGTGCTAGCAAAGAAATAAGAACCATTATTTAAAGAAAGTTTTCCTGTTTGGATATCAATATCTCCACCATTACCCTGCCCATAAGTGTAACTATTAATCGCAGCATTATCTAATGATAAATCTCTAGCTTGAATGTTGATAGTACCAGCATTACCCTTTGCTTTATCAACAACAGTAGAACTAATTTTAGTGAAATCAATATTATTAGTATTGCTGAGGGAAATTTTTTCTGCTGCTTGAATAAAAATATTGCCTCCATCACCCAGCCCAAGGGTATCAGCACTTATTTGACCGTTATTTAAAGAAAGTTTTCCTGTTTGGATATCAATATCTCCACCATTACCCTGCCCATAAGTGTAACTATTAATCGCAGCATTATCTAATGATAAATCTCTAGCTTGAATGTTGATAGTACCAGCATTACCCTTTGCTTTATCAACAACAGTAGAACTAATTTTAGTGAAATCAATATTATTAGTATTGCTGAGGGAAATTTTTTCTGCTGCTTGAATAAAAATATTGCCTCCATCACCCAGCCCAAGGGTATCAGCACTTATTTGACCGTTGTTTTTTAAGAATAACTCTCTTGTATTAATGCGGATATCTCCACCTTTACCTACACCATTTAAACTCACATCACTACTAATTTCACTCGGTAATTTATCTTCTCCACATTGTTCAGTAAAAACCCTACTACAACCGTCTATATTAATAGTTTCACGGGCATTAATGGTGATATTACCTGCGTTACCTTTGCCATGTGTATCTATATCAATCTTTGCACCGTTTGTCAACGACAGCCCACCAGTTGTGATTTCTATATTTCCTCCATTACCGACACCTCCAGTTATTACACCACTTTTGATACCAGAAATTGAATTGCCAACTATCCCATCTAGCTTAATTGTGTCACGCGCATTAACAAATATATTACCTGCATCACCTTTACCAGAAACTGTGGTAGAGATTTGTGAACCACCTAATAATGAGAGGGCTCCAGTATTAACCCGGATATTTCCACCTTTACCTACACCATCAGCAAACACCTGGCTGCTAATATTACTACTACTATCAAAAGTAATATCATTAGCATCAATCGTAATATTTCCCGCATCTCCTTTACCAAGAGTACTGCTGCTAATAAATGCCCCATTAGTTGATTGGAGAGAACCTGTTTTTATCTGAATATCTCCAGCTTTCCCTGTACCTTCTGGGTTGACGTTACTAATAATACGGCTATAAATTCGACCTGGTTCACCGCCTTTTACGGTAGTATCTACAAAACCATCTAAACTGATGGCATCACGAGCATTGATATTGATACTACCGGCATTTCCCTGTCCTAAAGTTTGAGTGTTGAGTTCAGAACCTTGTGCGAGAGAGAGAGAACCTGTTTGAATGTTAATACTACCACCATTACCTACACTCCCTTCTTCCGCAGAACTATAAATATCACTACTATCTGTAAGCGCAATATTATCTTTAGCTACGATGGAAACTTTACCAGAATTCCCTTGCCCAAAAGTACTGGCATCTAGAAATGAATCATTACTTAAATTCAGGGAACCTGTAGTTATATTAATGTCACCAGATTTACCAACAGCGTCTTTTCGCAATGTGTTGGAAATAAAGCTGGCGTTAGTGAGATTTATGGTTCCTGTAGCGTTAATTTCAATATTACCACCTTGACTATTTGATGTTCCTAGACCTATGTCTCTACCTGCTCTAAGTTTACTTTCTCCTGCTAAATTGACATCACGAGCATGAATTTTGATATTCCCGCCATTCGCACCTCTAACATTAACTTCTGCGGCGTTATTTAGAGAAACATTTGCTCGTTCTACACTATCAGGTACTGCCAAACTGATATTATCACCTGCGATATTTAATCCCACATTTCCTGGTGCAGCCAAACCTGCTAACTCAATATTCCCTTCATAAGTGCGAATACTCCCACCATCAATATTGATATTTCCACCGACAAGCAGCAAACTTTTACCATCTGCTACTCTTAAACCTGTGACATCTTCAGCAATAAGATTTTTACCAGCATCTGCTTGCGATTGATTGGTAATTCCCGCATTCCCTTGGATTTGATTAAACAATAACGCCGAAGGATTAATCGTCAATAATGGTGCTGCTTCAGGATTCGTTGCACTAAAAACCCCCTGATTTCCAAACTGAATTCCGTTCGCTGTTGTGCCCACAAAGGAACCCTGCACATCTAAACTGGCATTTTTACCAAATAAAATGCCATTGGGATTGAGCAAAAACAAATTCGCACCACCCGATACCCCCAATTTCCCGAAAATATTTGATGAGTTACCACCAGTAACGCGAGAAAAGATATTTGTTATTCCCTCTGGATTGGCAAAATAAACACCTTGACCAACACCGACGTTAAAATCTTGAAAACTGTGAAATAGGTTAGCACCACGAGCCGCACCGCCCTCGATGTGGTCATTGTTTGGATTAAGACGAATGACTTGCGATCGCTCTTTTCCCAGGCTATTATCGGGAGTTAACTGAGCAAAAGCAGGATGAGTAGAAACTGCAATACCTGCCACGCATCCCAGCCATCCTGTGATAGCAAACCACAAAGTTTTCACCATTTCTATTCTGCCTACTATTTTTATAGCGGTTCTTAGTTGTTTAATAGAGACTCACCCTAACCCTCTTTCAATAAACACAGGGAGTAGGGAGTAGGGAGTAGGGAAAGAAAGCTGTTTATTTAATTCATAGCGGGTGGTACGCCGCCAGTGCGCTTGCTCCTAAGAGGCTATCGATTACCCGGATCTTTCTTAACATTTGCCAGAGTATTCACTCACATTTTTATCACCCTGATTCGTTCGTTGTTCATTCTCAATAAAAATGCGGTTTTAGCGAGAAGATGAAAAGCAAATTTGTCAAGTACGCCTAACTGCTCAGTGACTAAGATGCTTATAGAACAGGGGTTTCAAGATTGTAAAGAAAGATGTGGGTAACGCATAGCCTAAAAGGGAGGGGCTTGCAACCATTACCATCGGGGCAGGTTTTTTTCCCTACTCCCTACTCCCTACTCCCTGCCCCGAAGGGGCTAGGTCAGAGTATGTTGCATCAAAATGAAAACTGCTATATTCTTTCGCTGGCAATTTTCTGGAGATATTCAATTCGTTGCTGAATATTTTTTTGATCTACGTCATCACCGATAAGCATTTCGGACTGTGCAAGTTCTTTAACTAAAGTTGCCCCAGTTTGCCCCAGTTTACTATTACCAGTAGCTTTTAATGCTTCTTCCAGTGCTTCATACCATAGATTATTTTCAGCATAATAATTTATGCTTTCTGGAATGCTAGTAAATCGATTTTTAGTAAGTGATTGAGGATTGATAACGGTAAATTCTGCACGTCTAATAATCGTGTCGTTTTCGCAGTCAATTGCAATTTGCCATAAATAGGTTTTACCTACTGTGAGTTCGGGGTATTCAAGGGGAAGTTTTAGTTTGTTAATCCCGACTGTTGTGGGTATTTCTTTAACTTGCCCAATTTTTTTAACTGTCTTGGCTGAATCAAATTCATACAGTTGGAATCGCGCATTTTGAGAACTTGACATATACCAAGCTAACATTGGACGTGTGGAAGCGGTTTTACCGATAAATGTCTGAGGTGCAAGTTGCGTCAGTGGTATGCCGCTAGTTGAACATCCACGCGAACCACCTGGACGAGAATTTCCGCTGGCTGGTTTGCGATCGCGTGGGTTAAACTGAGCAAATGCTGGGACTGCGGTTATCAGAAAAACCGCTCCTACAAACAAGCTTGTAAGTCTATGCTTATTTTGCCAAAATACTAAATGTTGATGACTCATGGTAAATGCTGTTGATAGTATGCTTATCTAAAAGTTTTGGAAAATTCAAAATTATGGCGACTAACGCCTTATTCTTTCTTAAAATTCCTTCATAGGTGTCCAACTAAGTTCACATATAGTCCCACGTGGAGAAAGCGATTCACGGCGAAACTCTCCTCCTAATTGTTTAGCAAGCATTTTAAAATGTTTTGTGCCTTTATTTTCTAGTTTTGATTGAATGCCCGAACCGTTATCTTTCACAGATAAATTGTATTTGTTTGCGCTATAAACACCCGATGCTTGAACGCGCTTGACTCCTTGAGCGTGTTTACCAACATTACATAGAGCTTCTTCCAAAAACAGACATATTCCCCGTTTATGTTCTATAGTTAAATATTTATCATCAATTGGGTCAAAATTGCGAATTTTTACTTTTAATGTTTGAAAATGTTCAAAATCTTTACGTTCTAATGTAGTTGAATAAACTTCATATAATAAATCGTGCAAAGGTCGTTTCAATTCGAGTACTAATCCGCTACCTAAACGCAAACTCTCTTCTGTGGTTAATGCTTCGAGTTTGAGAAATTCGCCAAGTTCCCGAATTTCGCGATCAAGTTTTTCAAATTGCCCAACCAGTTGTTCGTAGGGGATGTCATTAGCACGCAGATGCTTTAATCCATAAGCAAGAGTTTGCAAAGGGCCATTATGAATTACGGTAAATGTGTGTTGAATTGTGTTTTGACGTTCATTAATTTGCGATCGCAAAAATTTATCATGCTGGTAAAACGCAAAAGCACTCAAGCCAAGCCCATTTACACCTAAGATTAGCAAACTAGGTGCTACCGGAATCCATATACCCCACACCCACAGCATCACATAGCCGCAGCTAAACAGACTAACTCCCGCCACACCAACACTAAATAGATTTGTCCAAACAGATTGAGTAAGCCGTCCGATAAAAATTGGCAGAAAACCCCAAATAAAGATCCATACGTACTCTTCTATATCTCCCCAACTATGCAACATTGGACGATTGTCAATTACATTACTAAGAATTTGACCGATTGCATGAGCGTGATAGTCAATACCATAAATTTGACCGTTTAATTCTAAGTTTGACCATGCAGATGTATAAAAAATATCGCCAGTACTCGTGTTGCGGTTGCCAACTAATACAATGCGATCGCGCAATAATTCTGCATCTACTTTTCCATTTAAAATGTCGCGCAACGAGACAACATGAAAAGGCTTTGAAGTATTGCGGAAGTTCATCAAAATTGACAATCCGCCATCATCAACATTAACGTATCCGCCAAAATTATGGGTGATTCGGGGTAATTCAATCTCCCGAAATCTGATTGTATTCGGGTCATTTTTTCCTGTTTCCGATTTAATTCCTTTCGCCTGAAAGTACTTAATAACTAACCGCAGTGCTAAAGAATATTTATCTTCGTTGATATTGTTAGGATTTGTTGTAAATAACAAATAACGTCGATTTTTACTATCCTCATCATTAGGTAAATCGACAAACCCAACTCGTTCAGGTGGCAAATTCTGGGGTGGAGAAGTTTGTTCGGGTGGTAATATTTTTTGAATACCGATAATATTAGAATTCTGCTGCAATACCTGCGCGAGTTGTTTACCACCAGGTTCAACAGGAACATTTTTGAAGATATCTAGCCCAATCGCTAACGGTTTATAAGTTTCCAGCTTGATAAGTAACTCTGCAATCTTCTCATCTGGAATGGGATATTGCTTCACCCATTCAATATCCTTTTCATCGATACCTACAATTACTACACGTTTATCAAGTTTTTCTACCGGACGCATACATAACATTTTATCGAAAAGCATCCATTCCCAAGATTGCATTCCTCCACTTATACGTATCAATATCACCATAAACAGTACCATGATTCCAGGAGGTGCAGCCTGTAACCACAATCCAAATTCTTGGCGAATGCGATTCCAGATTCTCCTGCTCATATCATGTCTAAATAATTAGTTATAATTCCCACAGTCAGCCCCTTCGGGGAAATCAAAAGTGAAAAGTCAAAAGTCAAAAGTCATTTCACCCCTATACGCCAAATGCTTCACTTGATAAGACAAAGCGTAGCTTTGATTCTTTAGGGTTTTTCGAGTTTAATAAGTAATCAAACAGACATAATCTCATCTCGCTTTTTTCCGAATTAAGTTTCCCCGAATTAATCAATTAAACCTTCATCACGGGAACGAATTTCAGTTTGAATTCGCATATTCTTACCACTTTGCTTGCAGTCTTCAGGATACACTCCCAACACATCCTGAATTTTCGTCCAGTAAGTACGCACTGCTCGTTCAGATTTATACATTCGATCGGCGATCGCTCTATCTGTTAAACTCTCTTCAAAAGCTAACCGCAACACTTCCAACCATTCTGGTTTGAGTTCGATTCCGGTTTTGATGTCTTTGGTGTGAGTTGCACCATGAAGGGCCAAATTAACCCGCATGAGCATTTCATCTTCGGGTAATCCTTTATCTGCGATCGCAAATCCAGCTTGATGATTATCAATCTCGTGTTTGATCCGAATTAACGCCTTCACATAACTAGTTTGCACCATGAAATTCTGATGGGGATATTCTTGGAGTAAAGTTTGCAACAGCTTAATTCCAGTATCAATTTCTGCTATCTCTCCTTGGCGATCGGGAATTGATAAATCCATCACAATCAGGTCAAAGTGATGATATTGAAGTTGATAAAGTGTCTCTTTTGCCGTTTGAGCCTTAGCGATCGCAGCTTCGGGATACTGTCGACTTAAGACATCGAGCGTACCAGTTAAAATTAATTGGTGGTCATCTACAACAAGAATACCCAGCTTTTTTTCCACTGGTAAATATCCAAAAACTTGATGTTCCTTTAAATTTATTCCTACCATATTTTCATCCAAATTCAAAGTTTTATTAAGCTTTATGAAAAATTCCTTCGTCTTTGACATTTAGCTTGAGAGTCATATCTTGCATCTTTTAGCCCTAACTCATTGAAGTATGCACTTATTTTAATTGGAGATGAATTTTCAAACTATACAGAAAAGTGCAAATCTAGAGGTGCGATAAGCTGTTACGCATTTACAGCAGTTTTCAGGTATTTAGACCACAATTGAGATAAGGAGGATGAGGGGGATGAGGGAGTAGGGCGTGGTGTGGTTCAATTACTTGAAAAATGCTGTAATTTGTATATTTAGTCGTGAGAGTTGTCATTGGTCATTGGTCATTAGTCATTTGTATTTCAAAGGACAGATGACCAATGACAAAGGACGTTTATGCAAGAGATTTAATTTTTTCACCTCGGAACTGGTACTTGATTAATTACCGACGCAATTACCGCATCCATT
The DNA here is from genome assembly GCF_034531255.1 of Nostoc sp. ChiQUE01b. Classification (NCBI taxonomy): domain Bacteria; kingdom Bacillati; phylum Cyanobacteriota; class Cyanophyceae; order Nostocales; family Nostocaceae; genus Nostoc; species Nostoc sp. ChiQUE01b. Next base: position 13,306 of record NZ_JAVRBM010000102.1, read on the forward strand.
TGTAAACCATCCAGCATTGCTTCTGGTTTCAAAATGAGACGATGACGTAGCAACGGTGATGCAACTGCTTTTACATCATCTGGCGTTACAAAATCCCTTCCCGCTAACCACGCTAGGGCTTGAGATGTCTGCAACCAAGCACCGGCGGCGCGAGGTGATGCACCCAAAGTCAAATCAGGATATTGACGCGATATTCTCACCAACGCCAACAAATAATCAACGATCGCTTCTGATACTTTAACTTCTTTGACTGCTTGTCGTGCTTGCAAAATGTCGGCTACTGTTGCAATTGGTTTCAAACGGCTAATATCCAAACGTCGTGCTGCAAAACCCGCCTGACGATTCAGTAACATTTGCTTTTCAGCAGCTTGATCGGGGTAATCTACCACCAGCTTAAATAAAAATCTGTCTAACTGTGCCTCTGGTAAAGGATAAGTACCCTCAAATTCTAGGGGATTTTGCGTCGCAATTACCCAAAATAAATCTGGTAAAGGCAAACTTTCACCATCCAGTGTTACCTGCATCTCTTCCATCGCTTCTAGCAGCGCCGCTTGTGTCTTGGGCGGAGTACGGTTAATTTCGTCTGCTAGCAATACTTCAGTAAATATTGGCCCTTTTTTCAAAGTGAAATTGCGGCTATTCAAGTCAAAAATATTTGTACCAGTAATATCTGAAGGTAAAACATCAGGTGTTAATTGAATCCGGCGAAACTCCCCTTGAATTAACTGCGCTAACACTTTTACTAGTAGGGTTTTACCAGTTCCCGGAACTCCTTCTAAAATTACATGCCCACCTGCTAGCAGTGCTACTAAAAGTTGCTGTATTAAACTAGATTGTCCGACAATTACTTGATTAAGACCTTGACCAAGCCGAACTAAGATAGGATGTGTTTCACTCATATTTTTTTATTGATAAATAAGCAACGCAGAGATATTATGCATAATTCCCAAAAGTTAATTTTGAATTTTGTTAGCGCAGCGTAAAGCCTTCTCTTCTCTTTCAGAGACGCTAACGCGAACGAGAGGCAACGCCTTCGGCATGGCTTCGCTTAGAGCGAGTCCGCGTACTCTTACAGAGAAGCAAGCTACGCGCAGCGTCTCGTAGAGAGCGTCATTTTGAATTTTGAATTTTCCTAATGGTTCGCCATTTCCCCAACCAGCTTAACAGGTCTCGTTCACTGATGGGTTGTTTGCGAGATTGTAGCTTTAAAACTGCATCTAGTTCTGCTGCACTTGCGCCTGTTTTTTCCATCCAGAAATCGATCAAGGCTTGAGGTTCTAAAAGTACTTGTCCTAATCCCAAGGCTTTTTGGAGTTGTAGTTGTTCTTGTTTACCCACCATTTCAACAACAAAGTCGGTGGTATCAGCTTTCTGCAACACCCCAGCTAAAGCTTGGATGTATGCCGAGCTATTATCTACAACTGGTGTATATAAAGCTACTGGTTTCCCAAAGCGGCGATTCTGTGCCCAAACTAGCACTAATAGCAGGATACCTACCTGTATTAATATTGGAAATAAAGGAGTTTTGGCAAAAAAGCTAGATAAATCTCCTTCACTTTCTTTTTTCCTGACATCGGCATCTTTATAGCCGTGGATGTATTCATCAACAAAGATTGTGTTACTTTTTTCAGTCACCAAACTAGCTAAATACTTGAAATTACTTAAATAATCTTGGTAGGCGTTGGCAGCTAAATAAGGAGTGGTAGAAAAAATCACCTTTCCTTTTTTGTAATTTTCTTTCCAGACAACAGCACCAAAGCGATCGCCTAAATTAACTTGCTGGGAGTTAGCTTTTTTATATCGTCTACGTGTATCAATTTTAATATCACCTTCAGGAGATTTTTGCATAGTGCTAAACTCCGCTTCTGTAACCCGCGCCTTCGCACCCAAAATTACCAAAGTATTCCCTTTCTCAACCCATTCCCACTCTTGACTATCCAGTGTAGTTTCTCTGGGATAGCCGCCTACCTGTAGCAAGGTAACTGGGCTGTTCTTTGGCTGAATATCACTAAAAGGCTTTTGCCAGCGCTGAATAGAAATTCCCTGTTGTTGCATAAAAGCGTACCAAGCACCATAGCCATCAGAGTTACGGTTATAGGTAGAGCCAGTGTTAATTTTAGTATTATTGGGAGCCGCGAACAAACTAAGTAAAACGATCGCAGCGAGTGCGATCGCTCCCATCCAAGCAAGGCGATTTGGACGTTTCATTTTCGACTTTCATTGCCTTTGAATATTACTAGTGTTAATACTTACTTATTTTTCAGGCAAAGTCAAAAATATAATTAACTTTAGCAATACCTTCGCTAATTTCCGAGGATCGGCCAAGTTCAGCTGAGATAACCACCAAGATTTCTCTTTCAGCCGCTCCAACGGCTTAGTCGATATTGGTCGATGTGGAGTATTTATGTCGATTAAAGTATCAAGTTAGACATATTTGCTGAGGCTGTTTAATTTTAAAAAAAGCGAAGCTAGGGAATTCTGCGATCGCACTTGGGGCGGCAGAAGAATTATCAATTATCCTCATAAAAGACCCTAATATGATTATTAATGGCACTTCAACTGCAAACAAACTGATTGGTACGGAAAATAGTGACATCATCTCAGGATTGCAGGGCAATGACACCATCCAAGGATTAGGTGATAACGACACCCTTGATGGTGGTGATGGAAATGATTTATTGGAGGGTGGTGCAGGCACTAACAGTCTCATTGGTGGTAAAGGCAATGACACTTATATTGTGGACAGCATCAGCGACATTATTACAGAAGGCTTAAATGCAGGCACAGATTTAGTTAAGTCTTCGGTGAATTGGATCTTGGCAAATAACCTAGAAAACTTGACACTGACTGGAACTGACGCAATCAATGGTACTGGTAACAACCTTAATAACATCCTGATTGGAAATACTGGCGCTAACATCTTGAATGGAGAAAATGGCAACGATAGCCTTTTTGGTAGCTCAGGTAATGACACCTTGTTAGGCGGCGTCGGTGATGACACCTTAGATGGAGGTTTAGGAGCTGATAGTCTCAATGGTGGAGTCGGCAATGACACTTATATTGTGGACAACCTCAACGATTTGATTACTGAATCCGCTAATGCAGGCACAGATTTAGTCAAGTCTTCAGTGACTTGGATCTTGGCAGATAACCTGGAAAACCTGACACTGACTGGAACTGACGCAATCAATGGTACTGGTAACAACCTTAATAACATCCTGATTGGAAATACTGGCGCTAACATCTTGAATGGAGAAAATGGCAACGATAGCCTTTTTGGTAGCTCAGGTAATGACACCTTGTTAGGCGGCGTCGGTGATGACACCTTAGATGGAGGTTTAGGAGCTGATAGTCTCAATGGTGGAGTCGGCAATGACATTTACACAATAGACAATCTCAATGACTCTATTATTGAAGGCTTAGATGCAGGCAGAGATTTAGTCAACTCTTCTGTGAGTTTGGTATTGGGAAATAACCTGGAGAACTTGACTTTGATTGGAGGTGCGGCAATCAATGGTACTGGTAACAGCTTCAATAACATTCTGACGGGAAATAATGCTGCTAACATTTTGAGTGGAGAAAATGGCAACGATAACCTTTTTGGTAACTTAGGCAATGACAACTTATATGGTGGTACAGGCGATGACATTTTAGATGGTGGTGCAGGGAATGACACCTTAATAGGAGGAGATGACAACGATGACCTCTTTGGTAGTTCAGGTAATGACAGCTTAGATGGCGGCACAGGTGATGACACCTTAGATGGAGGTGCAGGGAATGACACGCTCAATGGTGGAGTCGGTAATGACATTTACACAGTAGACAACCTCAACGATTCTATTATTGAAGGCTTAGATGCAGGCACAGATTTAGTCAACTCTTCAATGACTTTGGTGTTGGGAAATAACCTGGAGAACTTGACGCTGATTGGAACCGGGACAAAAAATGGTACTGGTAATAGCGTTGATAACATTTTGACGGGAAATAATGCCGCTAACATCTTGAGTGGAGAAGATGGCAATGATAGCCTCTTTGGGAACTCAGGCAATGACACCTTGCTCGGTGGTGCAGGTAATGATTTATTAGCTGGTGGAGTTGGTCGAGATGTGATGACTGGTGGAATTGGGCAAGATAGCTTCAACCTCACTGGTAGCCGTACTGGAGGGTATGATACGATCGCTGATTTTACTCTTGGAGATGATACTATCTTCATTTCCCAGATAGAATTCCGACTCAACCAATCTCAAAATACGACACTCGATTCGGGCTTGTTCCGACTTGGTACAAGTGCAATAACAGGAAGCGATCGCTTTATCTACGATCAAACTACGGGAAAACTATTCTTTGACGCAGATGGGGTTGATAGTAAACTTGCACAAGTTCAAATCGCCCAGTTCTCAAATCAGGTAGCGCTTACTAGTGCAAATATTACTGTGATTGCCTAACCTTTAGTTTTTCAACGCGATCGCCTGTTTGATGAATGCTTCTAAATTTTGGGTAGCAGTGGGATTGTCAAACAGAACGTTGCTTGAGAGTTTGAGGGCTTCACGAACTGAGTATCGCCAATCAATATCTACGGCTAATCGCACTGCAATCTGAATATATTGCCAGGTATCATCTGCAATTGTCTGTGTTACAGCGATCGCTTGCAAAAAACCATAAGAATGACGCCCCCGCATAAACTCACCAGGACAAGTGACAATTGGTAAATGACAGGCGATCGCATCCAGTGTTGTGTTACCACCCGCCCAGTCGAAGGTATCTAAATAAATGTCTGCCAAAGAAAGCAAGTCAAAGTAATCATCACGCGGTAAGACAGGAGAGAATACACAATAGTCAAGACTATCTAATCCGACAGCCGCGAATGCTCGTTTCAGACGTTCTTGAGAAATCCCAGAGCGAAGGAACATAAACTGAGCATTGGGAACTTGACGGGCAATTTCTGCATAAATGTAATCGTACTGTGGTAGATATTTATAAGCAGCTTGACTAGAGATGTAGACGATCGCATCTTCTCGTAATCCAAAAAATAATCGGTTGTGGCTAACTGAGTCAACTTTGATCGTCGGATAGGAAATCCCAACACCAGGCAAACGTACCAGGCTTTCGGTGTAGTGATATTGGCCATTCATAGGCTCCATCAGTTCGCTAGATAAAAAATAGTCAATGGTAGGTAATCCAGAAGTTACAGGTTGCCCCCAAGCCATACATTGAATCGGTGCTAAACGGAGTCCAGCAATACATAGTGTTGTGGCATCCATTCCTAATTCTGGAAAAATTAACACATCAAGGCGATCGTCAATAACTTGTTGACAAATCTGTTCTAAATTATTCGGCAAATGATAAAACTTTGTACTATGAGACTGAAATAATTGAGTAGCAGCATCAATTTGATGCCCTATGTGATATGAATAAATTTCAAACTTTTGATGATCTGCATATTTAAGCCAGTTTAAGAACAAAACTGTTCCACTCCAGCTACATAAAAAATAGGAAAGATAACCAATTTTAATTTTTCGATTGTTGCTAATAGAAGAAATCGGATGCACCTGACTCCATTGGGGATAATTTGCTGTCATAATTTGGTGAACTAGCTGTCCATATTGCTGCTGTAATACCAGGTCGTTTTTTGCCTGATATGCAAGAAAAAAGTTTGTATGATGGCTGATTCCTCTGAAAGCTTTTTTCTGTTCATCCGGGCTTATTTCTTGAATCAATTTTTCTAGACCATGCTGAAACCATGCCCGATAGGTATCAATCTCTTGAGGAGTATGATAAATTTCTGGGAGCATCAGATAGCTCAACATCTTAAATACATAGTTTTCAGGAAACTTCTTTGTAACCTGTTGAGCAAAGTTACGAGCTTCCAGATAGTTCTGGCTTTGCTTTAAACGAATAATCAGCCAGTAATAGAGTTCTTCTGCTTGAGGGCAATTGCTAACACCATTTTGCAATGTTTTGATAGCCTCTGGCATCTGACCAGTTTTATACAAAATATTACTTAACTTCAGATAATAATTAATCTGGTGCGGACAACTAGATAAATACTTGCTGTAATATGAGATAGCGTTTTCAGGCGATTCACTGTCTGCAAAATAGTCACCCCATCTTTGCCAAGATTCTAGCCGAGCCGCTTCATAAATAATTGGCTGTTCAATTTCTGACAAATCACATTTGGGAATTTGTGCAATTTCTGGCTGCTGGATAATGTAGCGTTCTTCGTGATTAATTGGGATGCGAAAGTTAATTAATGATTTAATAATAAACCATTCTTGGGTGGTTAACTGACCCGTAAGCCCTACATTCAAGTCTTCCGAGACAGCCTCTTCTAAACTAAGTTTTAGAACTGTCTCAAAAAGTAATGAGTTAGCATTATCCTGTAGTTCATCCGATAAACTTTGACTGTAAATTAGCAGTGTTATATCTTGTCTAGCTGGATGTGTGAAAATAGTTCTGAGAACATTCGTTAAGTCTGCTACGATCGCAGTTTCTAAATTAGACCAGTCAGGAAAAATAATTAAATTAATATCTCTTAATTCATTAATTAACATAGCGTTGCAATTACTAATGACAACCTACCTTGCATATAGGCACTACTATATATGTTTTTACAGCAATGTCATCAGTAATATCAAAACAAAAATATCCCCGACTTCTTTAATAAGTCAAGGATCTGAGCTTCTAGGGATTTGCAAATTAAATAGAATTACCAAAGCTATTTAATTGCACATAATATCACTCAAATTGCACAAGCGATCGCTCTTGGGCAAAACTGCGATTCTTGCAAATAGTCGAAATCCTGCATCTGGCTGCATTATCGTTTATGTTTTAAAGGAGAAGATTATTTGTATTATTTGAGCGGTGTTGTATGAACGAGAATGAAAAACGAATCCTTGACTCATGGCAGATGAATGCTAAATTATGGACACAAGCAATTCGTAATAAACAAATTGAAAGCCGTGCGATCGTCACAGATGCCGCTATAGTTAAAGTGATAACCCAACTTAATCCAAGAACATTCTTAGATATTGGATGCGGTGAAGGATGGTTGTCTCGACAGCTTTTTTCTTTAGGAATCGATGGTTGGGGTGTTGATTTTTGTACCGATCTCATTGAGACAGCAAAGGATAGTGGTGATTCTCGCTTTGTTGTCTGTTCGTACTCGGATCTTGCATCACAAAGATTTAGCACCATTAACTATTTTTGTTGCTTTATCTGCAACTTTTCAATTCTAGGCGAATGCGCTCTTGATGAGATTGCCAAGGCAGGTCATAGTCTGTTAGAAGACAAAGGCAAAATAATCATTCAAACACTTCATCCGATAATTGCTTGCGGTGACTTTACATACTCCAATGGGTGGCGCGAAACTTCATGGCAACCAAATGCAGATCGACCATTTTACCCTACTCCTTGGTATTTCAGAACCCTGGAATCATGGATCGACGAATTCCATGCTTTGAATTACCGATTGCTAAATTTATATGAGCCATCCGATCCTAAGACAAACAAACCGATTTCCATTATTTTTGTCTTTGAACGGAAGTAAAGTATTAAGAGGATTCACTGAAGGTAAATCGATATGAGTTCGACGAGTGGAAAAAGATATAAAAAACTATTGTATACCGACTGAATATAACAGAAACTTTTTTGATGATAAAATTACGATCTGCTAACCTAAACGATATAGACTTCATCTTTACTCAAGAAACCAGAGATGAATTTAAAGACCTTATCCTCTGCTGGAGCCGAGAAGAACACAGCAGAAACTTACACTCTGCTGACAAACATTATTTAATGATTGAAAATGCTTCAGGAGAAACGCAAGGCTACACTATTTTGTCTGGCTTACAATCACCGAACCGTAGTATTGAATTAACTCGAATTATCGTTGCTGAACCAGGACTAGGATACGGCAAGCGTGCGTTGCGAATGATCCTCAAAAAGGTTTTTGAAGAGTATAATGCTCATCGTTGTTGGTTAGATGTCTTTGAACACAATCAACGTGCTAGACATGTTTATCAGTCAGTCGGCTTTCAAGAGGAAGGAGTTTTGCGAGAAGCCTTGAGGCAAAAAGATAAGTATTCTTCATTAGTAATTATGTCTATACTTAAAAACGAATACTTCCAATAAATGTTCTTAAACTCGATATTATGCCTCTGCTGTGTGAAGTAGGCGAACATAAGTTCCGCCTTGCTGCCATAATTCCTCATGGGTGCCACGCTGCACAATTTTACCCTGTGGTCATAATGCCCTTGAGATTGATTATGCTCAGATCAAAAACAGTATTTCTAACACAGTTAAGCAAATTGTCGCTGACCTGAATTTGAGTGAATATACAGCAGAACTCAGAATTCGGAATAGGCTACGCCCCGCTGCGCTAACAGAATTCAGGAGTAAAACACGCTTTATACCTGGGTAACATACTTAGAAATAAGCTACTAACTACAATAAGCCAGACTGCTTAATCCAGGAGTATTTACTAAGTCAGTGTTGACCATCCAACCATTACCAGATAATTCTCCAGGGAAACTTCTGGAAAGGTCGATTTCTACCCAAATGTAATTTTCAGATTTGTATGACTTAACGATATTACCTGTAACCAAGTTCACAAATACAGTTGTGTTTGGATAAAGTGTTGTAATAAAAGGTTCTTTTGTACTTGGTTGGCGACGTATAGTTTCCTGTCGGACAATTTGCCGACATACACTGCCAATAGTAGGTTTACTCCATAAGTTTTGAGCGTTGTTATTCGTCTGACAAAATTTCAGCACAGCAGTTTGAATAAACCCTGAAGTCGGAGATTTAATTCTGACAAATCTATCTCCGCTAACTGGTATATATGCTAAAGTAATCCTTGTTTTTGCCGACAATATTCTGATAGCGTGGGATGATGCTGAAGGTTCTTTGAAAACTGGAGTATTTATTTTAGTTGCACGACAACTCGACTGTGAAGAATTAAAGGGAGCCTGTGTGATTTGAGCAAATACAGGTACACTCAGAGCAAACGTAGCAATATTTACTAGAGTAAAAATATACAATAACTTCTGAAATTCCACGTTTTTTCCTCAATATCACTTACGAAAGACTGTACATTAGATTCGTAACTTATAAACTCTGATGTTAAAAGAGACTACAAAAATCACTTTTAATTATTAGAATATCATATAATGACTTATTACTACTAATTACCAACTACGCACAATCTCTTAGTTATGAATCAATCCAATAATAGTGGAATAGTTGAACAGTTCGTTAATACAGTGATGGGGGTAAAACCTGGGAATAAACAACAGTATCTAAACACATCAATAGCTACTACACAAGAACTAGATGTCAGAGCAGCTTTAGTTTATATACTAGGGACTACACTACAAATATTAGTGATGATTCTCGTGTTACTAGGAATGGAAAAATTAGTATTTTTCATTGATAATAATTCTTCTTTTCCCAGTTGGTTTAGCACTTTATTGACTGGATTATTTTTTGCTCTATTAAGTATCCGTTCACGAATTTTTTCTCTTTTAGATAATACCCGTTCTCGTCAGACCTATGACCAGGTAATCAGACCAAGATGGTCTCCTCCACCTTTAGTATTTCCCATAGTTTGGATGATAATTGCTGTTTTGCGGGTAATTTCTTCTGTATTGGTTTGGCAGCAAATGAATCACCAGTTTTTAGTATTGCCTTTAATTTTGTTTGTGGTACATTTGGCTTTAGGGGATACTTGGAATACGATTTTTACTGTAGAACGAAGATTAGGTGCTGCTGTACCTGTAGTTATTTTAGGCCCTTGGTTATCTGCTGTAGTGGTGACGGCAATCTATTGGCAAACTAATCCTATAGCAGGAATGACTTTATCATTTTCTTGTGTGTGGTTAACTGTAGCTGCTGTCTTGGTATTTAGAATTTGGCAATTAAATGGATCTGAGCCATTGTATCCTTTAAAACTAACACCTGTGGATAAATAAATACCAAAAACTCACCTTGACATGAAAGCTAGGAAAAATATCACTTGACTTTTGATTACCACATTCAACATACATAAAAAACGGTAGAACAGTTAACAATCTACCGTTTTTTAAACTCTTTAAGGGAGTTAGCTTCTAAACCAATCTTATCTAAATCTTTTTTCTTAATCATAATGACAAGCATCGCCAAGTTCTAAATAGTGCCGAAAGTAACACCTTGTTGTTTGAGCCACTTCCGGTATGCTATAGAATAGCGATCGCTCGGTAAATGTACTTCTGCTTGCAAATCTAAAGGTAAGCGTCAGGGTTGCTGCGACTTGACAATGGCAACAGAAAATCTTTTGATAGACATGATCGTACCACTCAGAAAACGGAGCTATGTCTTGTTTTGGTGTTCCTAAACAAACCCAGAGCAGATCGTAACGCTCTTGAACTTGGTAAGTTTTAACACAAGCTTGGGTGGAAGGCGATTGTTCGGGATTAGCCGGAAGCTCGATATCCACTTAATTGAAGCATCGGATTTTTTTCACTTCATCGTGCTGTGACAAGGGGACAATGCCCAATGACGCCAGTTGCTTCAAGTCGGGCATTGCCCGCCCAACGCACTGGCTCCCCAATGCCTAACAACTTCTGGGTTTTTACGTAAGCTAGAGAGATATTGTGTCAGTTATATTACAGTTTTATAATGCTGATACATATTTATGACTTTCAATCAAGAGCGTTTTGATAAGCTAATTCAGAAGCTAGAAGTTTTTGCTAATAAACAACCGCATCTTTATAAATTGCACGTTGCTTTTTTGGCTACTTTGGGCTACGCATATATATTTTTGGTTCTAGCTGTAACATTGACTTTGCTGGTAGGTATTATCTTTTTGATGCTTAACGCTCATTCAGTTAATGCCTCCTCTTTGAAAGGTGTTCTGTTTTTGCTGGCGTTCGCATTGGTGTTAGTGCGATCGCTTTGGGTTTCTTTTCCCCCGCCTACAGGTTTATCACTACAATCTAAAGATGTACCCAATCTCTATTCTTTAACTAACGAAATCTCATCGAAGCTACAAGCTCCACGGTTTCACCACATCCTGCTGACCAACGATTTTAATGCAGGGGTTGTTCAAAGACCACGCTTAGGTTTGCTGGGATGGCAGCAAAATTACTTAATTGTCGGTCTACCGCTAATGTTAGCACTGCCACCCGAACAATTTCGTGCCGTTTTAGCCCATGAACTGGGACATTTATCAGGAAATCATAGCCGTTTTAGTGGTTGGATTTATCGCCAACGTCAAACTTGGTATCGCCTTGTTAAAGGATTACGACAAAGTGGAAATGAAGTATCATGGTTAATCTTTGAGCGCTTTTTGACATGGTATATCCCGTTTTTTAATGCCTATTCCTTTGTGTTGGCACGGATGAATGAATATGAAGCAGATAGATGTGCTGTTGATATCGCTGGAGAGCAAAATGCTGCTAAAACTTTGATGAATGTGGAAGTGAAAGCTAGATTTTTGGAAGATTATTTTTGGTCTAATGTTTATAAACAAGTACAGACAGAAATTGAGCCGCCAAAAATGACTTATGCAGCGATGCAAGAAGCTTTAAATCATAAAGTTTCTCCTGAAGAAGCAAGTATTTATTTCATGCAAGCATTAGCAGAAAAAACTAACAATGCTGATACTCATCCTTGCCTTGCAGATAGGCTAAAAGCATTAGGATACTTACCAAATGAGCAAAAAGAAGTTGCTATATCTACACCAATTCAAACCAGTGCCGCCCAAGAATTTTTAGGAAATAGGTTAGAAAAATTTATCGTACATTTTAGTCAAGCTTGGCGAGAAGAAATCGCAACACCTTGGCGACAAAAGTATGCTGAATCTCAACAATCAATAGCTACCTTAAAAGATTTGAATCAAAAATCGCAAAAACAACAGCTAACTTTAGAAGAAGCTAGTCAAAGAGCATTTTTGACATTGGAATTTGAGGGTGAAGAAGGGGTTATGCCACTATTAAAAGAAATTATTCATCGTGAAGCTAACCATGCATCAGCTAATTATTTACTAGGGCAAATATTATTAAACAAACAGGATGCAACCGGAATAGAATACATTGAGAAGGCAATAGCTCAAAATTCAAGTATAGTCATAGAAGGTTGTCAGATAATTTGCAGTTTTCTTAAACAACAAGGAAAAATCAATGAAGCAAAATCTTATCAAGAACGTGCTATAAATTATCATGAATTAATTTTGAAAGCACAGCAAGAGCGTTCAAATGTAGGAGAAAAGGATAAATTTGAATCTCATACTGTCTCAGATATAGAGGTTAATAAGCTTTGTCAGCAGTTTTCTCATCACCCGGATATAATAACTGCTTACTTGGTGCAAAAAAATATACAATTTTTTCCTGAAAAACCATTTTACGTTCTAGCTTTGAAGCGAAAAGTGAGCTTTTTAGAAGGTATTCAGGAACCCGATCACTCTAAACTTGTGAACAGCTTGTTACAGGAAAACGAATTTCTCGGTAATGTATTCATTTTTATTTTAAATAGCCATTTAAATATGGAGAAAAAACTCAAACGGATACCAAATTCGATGATTTACCAAAGGAAAGGTAAAAAATAGCACTACAGATGCTTAAAGCTCAACATCCAAAGCTGATACTGAGTGTTGAGCTTATGATATTTTCCTTTTGTATAGGACTCATATTTGATTGCGTGAAAAAAACTCAGTACACCTTTATTCTTTCTTCCCAGTCCCCAGTCTCTACGAGTAATTCACCGAATCAAATCAGATTGCTATATCTTTGTGGTTTAAAAACTATTTTTTAGCTATAAACCCGCAAAGACACAAAGAAAAGAATAGATAATTAAAGTTCATCTGTGGTTTTTTGTCCTAAGTCTCATGAATCGTCAGTTAGCTATCGAAGAACCGATATTTTCCCATCTACCAGTTTTACCGCAGGAAGTTATTGCAGGTCTAGCGGTATCTCCAGGAGGTCATTATCTTGATACGACGGTAGGCGGTGGAGGTCACAGCCGTTTGATTTTAGCAGCTGCGCCAGATGTGCGGGTAACGGCGATTGACCAAGATGAGGATGCTTTAGCAGCAGCGAGGAAAGAATTAGCTGAGTTTGGCGATCGCGTACAATTTATCTATAGCAATTTTGCTGACTACGAATTTCGCCCTAATACTTTCAACGGTATCCTCGCCGATTTGGGGGTGAGTTCTTACCATTTAGACCAAGCAGAAAGGGGTTTCAGCTTTCGCCAAGCTGCAAATTTGGATATGCGAATGGATCGAGGGCGATCGCTAACTGCTGCCGATGTAATTAATAATTGGGATGAGGCAGAATTAGCTGATATTTTCTTTAAGTATGGTGAAGAGAGATTATCGCGGCGCATTGCTCGTCGCATTGTCGAACGGCGACCGTTGCACACGACTACAGAATTAGCTGATGCGATCGCTTCTTCTGTTCCTCCAAAATACCGTTATGGTAGAATTCACCCCGCTACCCGGGTTTTTCAAGCTTTGCGAATTGTTGTTAACAATGAGTTAAAATCCCTAGAAACCTTTTTGGATAAAGCACCAAATGCCCTTGTCCCTGGTGGCAGAATTGCAATTATCAGTTTCCACAGTTTGGAAGATCGCCCAGTGAAGCATGGTTTAAGAAATTCACCTTTATTAAAAGTCTTGACAAAAAAGCCAATTATTGCATCAGAAGAGGAAATTAGTCAGAATCCGCGATCGCGATCGGCCAAGCTGAGGATAGCCCAAAAGCTACTGTAAGCCTTAAACTGCTCGATCTTGTGGCTCAGAACTGCTGCGAATACGCTCAATGAACTTAGGATAATTTTCTAAATCCTGTTCTGACTCTAACGGTGGCATTTCAATCCAATTACCTTCGACATGCAGCTTATCTACATAAGCACAGAAGGCTTCTTGATCTTCCCGATGAGCAAGAACATAATCATGTAACTCTTTCTGACTCATTGCATGAAAATTAGGCTTGCTCATCCTATGTATCTCCATTTACCGTTAAGTATATTTCTATGTAATTGTCAATTAGTAATCGGTAGTTAGGATTAGTTCATTATTTGTTACCGATTTTGCTCTAAAACTTTTGACTTTAATAGTATTCTAAAATGACAAATAGCTTTGTTCGCTACAGTTATTGAGGAAATATTCCATGACTATTTGGGTAAATGAGCAAATTGATCCGTCTGGGATGATTCATGCCTGTATTGCCACTTGTAATGAATCTCAAGCTAAAGATTGTCATGATTCTTTTGAGAATAATTTGACCGAGAGGCAAAAGGCAGCAGGTTGGGTGGCGCGATTGCGGACAGTCAATTCTTGGGATGAAGTGCCGGTAAATTCTTTAAAACTCAACTAATTGGGTGCTATAGAAATTAGACTGCATAGCTGAACGCGGATTTCTCACAAAATCTGAAAAAATGGGATCAAAAACTGCGACAATG
>NZ_JAVRBM010000103.1:0-27557 GCF_034531255.1 Nostoc sp. ChiQUE01b
CTTACAAAGCCAGTTTGGGCTTTATTTGGGCTTAATTTTTGTTTAAGTCCCGATAGCAAAGAGCGTTATATGGCTTTGTTCAGATGCAGCTAGCTTTATTACTGGACAATCTTTTGCGATTGATGGTGGTTTTACAACACAGTAAGTTTGGCGTTGCTGAATCCAAGTATGAATTATGTGATCGCTCAAATTCATACTTGGATTCAGCAACGCCGAGAACCGCATACTATTTCACTTTAAGATATAAATACGTTGGTAGGGGCGCACAGCTAGCTTTGCGCCCCTACGGTAAATCTACATATCTCAAGATTTTAGAGAAATGGTATTAATCAGCTTTCCAAATCACAGTACCATTCTCAACAGTGAAATCAAAATTCAGCCAGTAAGCCAGCTTTACTGGTACACTGACCGAGCCTGCTTCAGAGCGAACCCCTTGTAATCCTAGTTCTTCAACTATGGGATGGCTAGCAGCATCGTAAAATTTCACTTCATACTTACCGCCCACATCACCTGAACTGAGGATTTTTCCCCCATGATATTTAGACATTTTCATTAAAACTTCAATGATTGCTTGATAACAAGCACGAGTACCATCTTCTACATCACGGAACTGTTTGAGACAGACACCAGTAACTGATTGATAAGTCAGTGACTCGATAATACTCAATGGTAAAGACCAACTCCAACCAGGTATTTCAAGATTTCCTCGGTGTTGGAAAATCAATTTTCTGAGTTCTGGCATTAGCTCATCAAGATTGTTTAGTGTTTGACTCGCCCCATTTTGTTGTCCCTTATCTATTCGTAACACTTCCAGCAGTCGTTTCTTTTGAGCCTTTGTTTGTGAGCTAAAGTCTTTCCATACTAGAGTATCTACAGTGAATAATTCTGGCTCCTGTTCAGGATAAGGAATTTGAAAATAACCAATCTCTTTACAGATGCCATAGACTTCGCGCCCTGCAACTAGGATAGGTGAATCATTGACAAGAATATAAGGCATATAACAAACAAGGCGCTCTCCAGTAAAAGTTTCCCCTACTTGTTTTCCAGCCACAGCGATGACCCAAAAGATTGCTTCCTCTTCAAGGCAGTAACCTTTTTCGCTATCAGGTTTTTCCCTCGAAGCTAGTGAATCTATAGTTGCAACTGTCAGTAAAACATATTCTGTAGCTGGACGGTACTGGACTTTCCCTCCAGCAGGTTCGTTAAAGTATTTGTCACATAGCTGCTGTAATTTGTCTAAAGAACCTTCCAATAAAAACCCATAAATACTAGTATTTTTGAGGTGATATGGTTGAGTAAAACATTGCTCATTGGGATGTGGAATGTATTTAGGATAGGTTGCAGAAGGATTAGTAACTGGAAAAAATTGTTTAGTAAAATTGTTAATTTCTTGCTCAGTTTTTTCACCTTTGATAGCTAATTCTTGAAGTAATTGTTCGACAGACTGCGGAGGTCTACTTAAATTTTCTTGCAATTTTTGGGGATTGCTAACTACTTCAAACACAGAATTTGCTGCTCCCATAGCTATATGAAAGCCAGTCTTTAACAATTGCTCATAGTTATTGATGTTCATTGATCGCTCCTAAATATCTGATTCACCGACTATTTTTTGTGGATATCCCGAAATTGCCCTAGATGCCTGCATCCCAGAGGTAACTGTTGCTTCAATACTACCAATATTAATACCATTACGAGTCCAGTCACCAGCTAAGTAAAGGTTACTAAATCCTGAGTTATTAGCTTTTAACCGATATTTAGTACTTCCTTTTAAAGCTAATACGTAACGTTCTGAAGGCTCAATATTTGCCCGCCAAAATTGAGAATCAAATCTTTTTAAGCCATAACTTTTTTTGGGATCTACAAGTAGCTTCCAGTCAATCTCTTTTGAATTCTCAGACAAGGTAATTTTCGGCCACAAAGTAGAAATATTTTCCTTAAACCAATGAATCGCGTCTACTTTGACTCGATTCATTTCTCGATCTGGAAACTCATCATCCGCAAAGGAGGGAATTTCTTTAGTCTCTGCTAACGGCCCACAAAAATAAGCGATACTACCCGGAAAATCTTCTGAATTCCAGCTTTCTCGGATGTTGAGATGGCTCATATCCGCCCAAGTGTTAAGAGGATGTGCATAAGCATCGACTACAGGACTAGGCATTATCCAACCTAGTTCTTTTAAATCTGGCTTTAACCAAGTTTGAAGTGCCTGAGTCTGTACAGTCTTAACTTTTTCTATCATCTCCTGCCATTCTTGACGAGCTTGAATTAGTTCTGGACAGATGGATCTTAATGCTCCTAAAGAAATACCTAGCAACACTAAATCAAAATCTTGTCCAACATTGAGTGTGATTTCCTCAACGTCTGTCCACTGTGTCCAGCTAGATTCTAAATTAATGTTTTGAGTTTTGAGTTTTTCTCCTTCTACTATCTGGTCGTAAAGAGGAGTACTAGGCCAGCAGAGTAAATCTTTAACATCAATAAGTGGTTCATAAACAGCATTTTTCAGTGTGACTTGGCGACTAATCTGAATTTTAGCGATCGCTTGCTGATTATCGGACAAAACTAAGTTTTTGACACGATGAAAAAATTCAAATTTAACACCACGTTTTTTGAGTACTTCGTAAAGTGGGGCAAAAATTGTATCCCCCATTCCCGCTTGCATTTTCCAAAAAAATGCACCTTTGTAGGATAGTTGCATACGGAGAGAGAAACGTAATCCTATTCCTGCGGCTAAATTAGGGCATTCTACGTTACCATTCTCGTAGCTAAAAACAAGATCGTAAAGACCTCGCACCAATGGCGAATTAATACTATATTTAGTAGCACCATGTTTAGCTAGCCACTCTTGAATGTCATAGTCATCAATTACATCCAAACCCTGAAACATAAGACCATCAACAATTACACCGCGAACTATGGTGTAAGCCAAGTCTACAATTATCCAAAGCCGACGAAATTTATGGTGTGTCTCTATTATTTCTTCAACGCTCTCAAAAAGCCAGTTTTTGAATTTTCCTAGCAGCCAAAGTAGAGCTTGGTGTTGTACCGCTTGGTGCATCAAAGGATCTTGAGGTATTTTCTGAACTAACTTCTGGGCAATATGCAAGAAGGAAATTTCTCTAGGTAAAATTTGAGTATCCGGCTCAATTTGCATCTCTTTCAGTAAAGATGTTAACCAGAGAGGGATTTCATTCATTTGATAATTTGGTTCTTCATCATTCACCAAAGTATTGAGTGAATAAGATGAACTCTCAAATTGATTCACCATGAACTCTATGAGCAAGCACAGATGTCCCCAAATTGAAGGTACTTCGCTTCCTTCTCCTGGTAATGAATCATTGATTGGAAAATCAAACGGCCAAGGAATCCACTGTTTATTAATATATTCTGGAACAACTATGAAGTTATGTGGCTTAAAAGCTTCTTGCCATGTTGCAAGTGGCATTTTAGGATTTCGCCCTAATTCTTCATAGCACTGACGCATAACTTTAAAAGTATTTTCGTAAGATCCCATGAAGATGTGTAAGCCATGTTCCTCAATTCGATCTTGGGCATTTAGATTGCGTCCACTTGCTCCTTTTCCACCCAAACGCCATCCCATTTGATAGAGGGTGATATCGTATTTTTCCTGCCAGTCTGGTTGATTCGTTAACTCAAATGCTGTAGTTAGGGAAGCCATACCGCCCCCCAAGATAGCGATTTTCTTTCGATTAGGAATTTCTGACATTATTTTTCCTGCACCTAAAACTACTCAAGAATAAATCTTGGATTGCGCTTCAAACACATCTGCAACACTACTCCAAGCAAGTTCGCTTTTTTTATCCAAAAGCTTCTTCTACAGCCGTTTGTAGTTTTTGGCTATATTCTAGTAGTGCATTGTTATCGCGCACCATGAGTTTGGCATCATCCATGCACTTTGAGAAACAACTGCGGGAGATTTTTACTTGATGATTTGGGGTAAATAGTTTGTCATGCTGCTGTGCTGCTGACAGTAGCGTTTGATAAGCAGGAAGTAAGCACATTAAGCTAGCTAGACGATATCCTACTGCTTCATAAGGTATATGCATCACGTAAGAGACAGAATTATTTATCTCTGCCATGACATTGTTTAAAACCTTTTGCGTCCAATCTTTTGGCGCACCTTTTAGTAATAATGGCAAGTCATCAACTTCTTGCATCCATACATTGGGTAAATAGCATATACCATTCGCTAGGTCTTCAGGAAAATCTTTAACAATGTTGGTTCTTTGCAGAGCTTGACCGCAGGTTCCACTATGGGCCAGCAGACTTTTAGCAATGTCTGTACTAAATCGGTAATGGTCTATAGCTAACTCTGTACCCATTTGACCAACAGTACCAGCTGCAAAGTAACAATAGCGCCTATAATCATTTTCTTCAGCTAGGATACGCACTCCATTGCGGATGACTACGAAAGGTTCCTGTTGGTTATCCAGCAATTGTTCTATGCCTTCAACCATAGTACAAACCCAACGGCGAATAATCTCTTTAACCACATCTGGTAAGAGTGCGTAAATTTGCCACAGCATTAGTCCACTTTCCAAAGACATTAATTGTGTTTCGTCAGGATTAAGTCCCGTCCAATCCTCAAGCGACCAGCTAGATAAAATCTTTGAAGCTAAAGCTGGTTCCTGTAGGAGTTGCTTAAACTCAACAAAGCGAGTCTGTTGCCACTCAAAGGGCTGTTGGCAATCTTCAATGTTGTCAGCTACACGAAAAATTAGATAAGCAGTAGACATGAAAGCATCTAACGGCTCTTCCAAACAAGGAGTTACCAAAGCGAAAGAGCGAGAAACTTTATTCATGAATTCTTCTACATACTTTTTCTGCTCTTGTAAAAGATAGAACGTTAGCATTTTACTCTCCATTCGGGTAATCAAAAATTACAAAGATGAAATAGCTGAATCTATGTCCAGAACGGAAAGCAAGCTTTCTTTACGCTATATGGAAGAGCAGCTTGTAAATCAGATATGCCTGGATAATGGCAATAGGTTGCCGTTATCTAGTAATATTACGTAGGCACTTATATAAAATATTTGTAATAAATTCAGGCTTTGCTAAGGGTCAGTAGCTATGCTGCTATTTGCGGTATTTATGTAGACTTGAAATTAAAGAATCATATTTTACCTAAGCCTGCTGAAGTAGAGATTAAACAAAGAGCAGATAGAAGATACGTCACTTAGAACACCCTCTAATCTTATAAAATAAAATACTACTGAAATCGGTATGTTTTGATGCAGCTATTAACAATATAAGCACCAACAGTACACATCATATAATAGCTTGTTAAAAAAGTCACTAATAAATTTCTTGATTATTGCATATAGCAATCAGCAATTCTCATTTTGAAATAAATAGAGCATTAACCCCGATTTTGGAATTCAAAATGTAGTACAAAATAACTAGTTTTTCAGCTAGAGGCGTAGGCGCAGCCCGCCGCAGACATCGCTAAAAAACAATTGGGTCGAACAATTAAGTATAAATAGTCAATTAAATAGATGGATTACCTGACAACGAACAGGGGGAATCGAGGAAAATAGTTCGGTTTTTAGAATAGGGAATTCAAGAGAAATAAAGAATTATAATTGTTGGATTGTGAGGCAAGGGTTTAAGCCAAATAGTCAATTCGCAGACTAGACCTCTTGCAAAAGTCCCTAACACCCCACCCCCAACCCCTCCCCACAAGCTCTTAGGGAAGCGTTTGCTGTATTCAAATACGGCGTGGGGTTCTTTATTTTTGATTTATGCAAGAGGTCTACTATATGAAATTTTCTGCTTTGATTTAACAAAGCCCGAATGCTTTTGAAAACGTACTTAAGAAGTGCGATCGCTGCCCTTGATTGCCGATATTAAAGTATAAATACATACTAAAATAGAGGAGGTCATTTTCAGTATATAATTATCGTAGTTTATATCGGATAAAAGATAAGGGTATTTTATTTTGTGTTGCAGGGTAAGAGTAGTATTGTCACTGTAAGCATAAGATGAGCAAATTGCTCACTTTATGGTTTCAAACCGGGTTGCTCAATTTATGCTTACTTAGATAAGGGAAGCACCGTCGAGTAACTCTGGTCTGGGTTCAACTGAGTACACTCGGTATAATCGAGAGAATTTGCAAACCCTCATGTGGGTTAATTCCTAGCTTGTAACACCACCTTAAAAACCTAGTGAGAGTAGGTTTTCGCGGATATTTGAACTTTTGAGGTTCTGGAGAAAAAGAACTCTCACTAGGTGTTGGCATAGCAGCGAAAATCTGGCCGACAGATTGAGCAGCCCACTTTTCCCAATCAAACCGAGACCCCTGAGATTTAGCAGTATTGTCGAAAAACCGACCGAGCCATGCATTACACGCACAACAATAGCCAAGACAATGGCATTCCAAATTGAGAAATGGTTGAAAACAACCACAGTACAAGCATCGCAGTTGCAGGTAACGTTGGTGAACTGGACAAACACTGACAGCTTCTATTGTCCACAACAAAGGGATATAGATAGGTTTTCCCGCTTCACGCCAGTCTTGATAGCAACCAGGACACCAACGTTGTTCAGTATGGAAAATATGATTGAAGTTAAGTCGCCAGGAATGCCATTGAAGTAAAGTCAGAAAACTCAGATCCTGCCTAGCAGTTAATTTCTCGACGATAGCAACCACTTTGAAGACATGTTGCGTTCGGTCTAACCAAAATTTAGCAGACTGCTGTTGTAAAAGTGCAGGCTCTCGATGCCAAGCATTGATGAGCATTTTGATAGCATCATCAGCTTTCAAGAAATTGGGTGGTTGGTGGCTCTGGATAAATAACGGCGTAATTTTATAGCGAATTAAACTAGCAATCGAGACACCATGTGCAGCAGCCAAGCGCTGTAAGTAACTAGTAAAACTTTCAACTGTGGGTGTACCAAAACCTATTGGTTGAAGAGAGTAAAGATGACTGCGTTTTGGAAGTTGGTTTATTGTTAAGTCCCAAGACTCATAATTAGCCAAACTTTCAACCGACATTTTCACCACCTCCAACAGGACGACGTTGAGGTTTAGTGTTACCAGTAGCAGAACGACGAGATTGAGTTTTGGTTGTCTGGGATGTGCTATGTGTAACTGACACCTGATGAGATTCCAAACCCAAAGCAATTCTCAAAGCCGAACTATCCGAGGTGAACTCAAGTTGCTTTTCTCCCAATCTTGTTTCATTGACGATAATTATGCATTGTTCATGAGAGTAAGCAGAAGATTTTAAATGTGACAGAGTGAGAGTTTTAGCTCCCTCCAGTAATGCCGTTGCCAATGCTTGAGATAACCAATCTTTGAGAATACCGACACAACCGAAACTGCGTTCGTAGCAAAAATCCCAGTGCGGTTTGTTTTGTCTCAACTCCTACAATTTTACCTGTATCAATCAATCCTGTGAATGCTACATTTGGTAGTTCTATAAATTTGCCATCTGCACGTAATAATCCAGTAGCAGTCGTCCCAGTATTTACTATCTCCCATGACTCTCCATCCCAAGAAATATTAGTACCTACTGCTATTTGGAGTAATATTTGATTACTATCTTGAGTTTTTGACTCTATTGAGTTAAGTTGCTCATAAGATAAAGCAACATCTTTGTTAATAAATACGAGTACTGTTTCTGGTTGCGAGAGTTTGACTTTATTAAGTTCTACATAAAGTTTATCGGTGGCAATTAACCAATAAATTACATCGGGATTTATTTCTTCAATTTGTAACAGTTCTGCCAGGGTTATTGCTAAATGATTTTTTACTGTGTCTAAAATTAAACTTTGCTCGGTTTCGTCGAGAATTCCTGATGAGTATCCAAAATAATCTGATAGCCAAATTAGATTTTGTTGGCAGTTCCAATTAATCAGAGCATTTGACCATACGTGAAAGTCCAAACCATGACGATGAGCGTATTCTTCACCTGGGGGACAATGCCACTTGCCATCTAAGTTTTTGCAATAGCGATTCGGATTCAATTCAGTCAACTTGTTGAGTTCAAGTTCTGTTTTGCATTCCTCCCAAACAGCTGAATCTGTCCGAATTATAAAGAAATCGGGTGTATACTGGTGTCTATTTTTTCGCCCGTTTTTGCTTTGATAGACTAATTCTATTGCTGGCGGTTGGTCGTAATATTCCAGTACGTATGGGTCATGTTCTAGTTCATAAATACGCGCTAATTCGTTATGATGGCTCTCGAATTGAATAGTCACTCCCATTTTTCTTGAGGGGTAACTGCCACATACGTTTTTTCTTGCCCCGGTTACTCGACGAGATGGGTTGGCGCTACGAATCTCCTCAATTATTGCCTGCGCTGCTTGACTGAGGTCTTGTTGACGGCACCAGTTGTTAAATTCTTGCTTGTCAAGCATAATTTTGGTTGAGGAGAGACTGTTGCGATCATTCGTCTCTCCTACTGTTGATCTCATCACAACGCTGTATATTTATGAACGAAGTGTTGAAAATGTTTGCTCAACTTATACTTTCTCAATCTTATTTTTGCTCAACTTATACTTTCAAGACCCCTATATTTGCTAGTTACTCTTGACGAAATTAATACTGTTTCCAGCAATCTGTTGCTCAACTTATGCTTTCATAATTGCTCATCTTATAATTACAGTGACAAGTATGTATAATACAAATACTACAATTTTGAGATTGATTAGCATGATCGCTGCGTATTTAACCTTGTTAGAGTCGATGGGCGGTATTATCCGCCCATCGACTCTAACAGGGCTAAACATCGCTAAATATTTAAAAGAAGTCTTGGCTATAGCAACCAAGACTTCTAGTGAACTTATTCGATTGAACACGCTTACACTGTAGTGGGGCGAAATCGGTTATCAAGCGCAGACTAAACGGCTTTCAGCAATAGGCTTCTCCCAAACTGACAAAACAGGGTTAAAATCGGGGGCTTCAGACCATTATTCATCCACCAGTCGCACAGGAGTTCATTCTGACTCCTGGCGACTGACGCATGTATTCTTCTTTGGTGAAGTGCGAGTAGAAGCAGGCTTTGTAGCTATGTTGTCACTCGTTAAGGTTTAATTCTCGCTTCAATTAAACTGAAGAAACTTTTTGTTTGGCTCATCTCTATGACCTGAAAACCTGCTGTTGACAATAAATTTCGGAATTCATCTTCCGTCCGCATCAAAGAAGCACCAGTTAAAAATAAGTTGATAGTGGAAAAGCTGAGGAAGGGTGACGCATTATCTGTTGACATGACAGTATCAACAATCAATAGCTGATCGTCAAGTGTCATAGCTTGGTAGCAGTTCGTTAGAATTTTCAGAGCTTGACTATCGTCCCAATTCAGTAAAACTCGCGAAATTAAATAAAGATTGCCACCTTTGGGAATAGAATCAAAGAAGTTGCCGCCAATGATTTGACAACGGTCAGCAACTCCTGCGGCTGACAAAACTTTTCCTGCACCTGCAACGACATCTTCCTGGTCAAATAAGATGCCTTGTAATTTGGTATTCGCCTTAAGAATAACGGCAATTAAGCTGCCAGTACTACCTCCGACATCTACAATTGTTTCAACTTTGGAAAAGTCATAAGCTTCCAGAAGCGGCAAAAGCCATTCTCTTGTCGTCTCTTCCATGAACTCGTTGAAATGATTTGCCAACTCAGGATTTTGTGCTAAGTAACCATACAAACTGGTTTGAAAAGTTTGTTGAACAGCACTTTCACTAGTCGTAGCAGTATGTAGCAGGTTTCCCCATAAGGGATAAAATATCTGTGTTGTTGCCAGTATTGTACTTCTGAGAGAATCAGAAGTGCCAGTCATGAGACGTTTTCCCAGGGGGTTTAATGTAAAATTGTTGTACTCATCCACAGAAAACAGATCAACGCTGACCAGCATCCGCATCAAATGCTCAAGAAAAAGTTGATTGACTCCTGTGGCTTGGGCTAATTCATTGCCACTCTTAGCTCCATTCTTCAAAATATCTGCAATCCCTAGTTTCGCTGCAACAAAAATTGCCTGTGATTTGGCGAATCCATTAAATATTTCAAACAAGGGGTCTAAAGTCGATAAATTTTGATTTTTTTGTTGTTGTTCATGTAATAGCATTTTCATCTCCTGATGTAGCTCGGCGTCAATAAATCATTCTTAGTTCGTAATTGGGCTGAGCGCGTTCGCCGTTAGGCGTGCCGCAGGCAAGACAGCGCAACTACAAGCGAAATTCACAATTTTATATTTTGTTACATAGTTATGATTTTTCTTGCTTATCTCCTGAGTACTGAATTAACTGCCTTGCCTCATCAAGTTTCAGGCGTAACTTTTCGGCTAAAACTTGCACGTGGGGAAGATTATGCATAGTGATATGATTTCCAGGCACTGGTATAACCTTGACCCCAGAAGTTGCTAGCTCCAACCAAGGCAACTCTGGACTTTGAGCATTGTATGCGTCCCGTTCTGTAGCTAGGAAGAAAACGACTTGACCGGAATAAGTTTGCGGTACATAGTTTCGCATTGCTTTCACATAAACATTGAAAAGCTTGAGTTCATGGCGTAATTCTGGGAGACCAAAATTAGGCACTATTCCAGCATCAGTCATCTTCATCTGCTCCAAAAAGTAGAGGAATTGCTCGTCAGAGGTCATTTGCTGTAGGTGCTCGACTGTTATAGGAATATTTAAACCAACACTGAGTATGTAAACCAGGATTGTAGTTTCATCTTCTTCTAAAAACACTGGCATTTGACCGGGACCTGGGGTATCGATCAGAGCCAACAATGCTACCTCAAGACCTTGGATATGTAGTTGCTGTGCCATTTCAAAGGCAACTGTACCGCCAAAGGAAGAACCTCCCAGAAAATATGGTCCTTGCGGCTGGAGAACACGTAACTGTTGAATGTACTGAGTCGCAATGTCCTCAACTTTGGTCAATGGCTCTGTGTGTCCATCCACTGCGGGGGATTGTATGCCATAAACTGTCTGGTCTGAACCAAGACAACGTGCTAAATCGCGGTAGGTGTAGACGTGTCCACCCACAGGATGTACTAGGAATAATGGTTGCTCGTAGCATCCCTTCTGAATCTCCACTAGCAATGAAGGTGCAGACTCTGTTTGTGGATGGGTGGAAGTCTGAGATTCTGATGGCGTCTGTTGAATGAGCTGCGCTAACGCGGTGATAGTAGGAGCTTGCAGTAAGCTATGGGGAGACAAGGACTTTTGAAAGGTCTGACTTAACAGGGAAAGAAGCTGAACTGCTTGTAGAGAGTCCCCGCCCAATTCAAAGAAGTCATCATGGATGCCAATGTGGCCAATCCCAAGGAATTGTTGCCAAATCTCAGCCAGGCTTTGCTGTACTTCATTTGTGGAAGCAACATAAGCATTGTGTAAATTGGGTCGCAAATGTATTGGTTCTCGTTTTTGGGTGAGTTCAGTATTTTGTAAAGATGAGAATTGTGTCGGTTGGGGAATCCCTGGAGCATCAATCCAGTAAGGCTGACGCTCAAATGGATAAGTTGGTAAAGGAAGACGTTGGCGTTGCTCATGAGCAAAAAATTCTGACCAATTCACCTGTACACCAGCCAGCCAGAGTTTGCCTAAGGTTGTTAATAGGAAAGCAACATCTGAGTGTTCGTCCTGGGGATGGCGTAAGGAAGAGAGGACAATTTGCTCTGGGGCTTTCTCTGGATTTTGTTTTGCTAATGTCGTTAATATTCGACCCGATCCAATTTCTAACAAGATTTGCTCTGGTTGTTTTAACAATTGTTGCAAGCCATCTGCAAAGCGCACTTCATGTCGTAGATGCTGCGCCCAATAGTTGGGATTTGTGGCTTGTTCTGCTGTTATCCACGTACCAGTGACATTGGACAGGTAAGGAATTTGAGGCGGTTTGAGATTGGTATTTTTTACCGCCAGAGTGAATGGTGCCAAAATCGGCTCCATCATGTGGGAATGGAAAGCATGGGAGGTGTGTAAAAAGCGACACTCCAAGCCTTGTGCTATTAACTTGAGTTGCAATGCCTTTACAGCCTCTGTAGTACCTGAAACGACACAATTAGCAGGTCCGTTAATTAGAGCCAAGGACAGTTGCTCGCCCAAAAGCGGTTGCAGTTGTTTTTCTTGTAGAGGAACCGCAAGCATAGCCCCTGGGGGCAATTGCTGCATAAGTTGCCCTCGTTTTGCTACCAACGACAAAGCATCTTCTAGAGAGAACACACCAGCAAGACAGGCGGCGACATATTCGCCAATACTGTGACCAATCATGGCTTGAGGATGTATTCCCCAGGACATCCACAACTGAGCTAAGGCGTACTCAATGATAAACAGTGCTGGTTGCGTTATGGCAGTCTGCTTGAGTTGCTCTGTTGCTTCTTCAAGGTGAGGTTTTTGCGGATACAGTATATGGCGCAAGTCCAATCCCAGATACGGCTTGAGGATTTCTGCCCCTACATCAATATGATGCCTAAATGTCGGCTCTACTTGGTAGAGTTCTAACGCCATATTGACGTACTGCGCTCCCTGTCCAGAAAACATAAATACGACTCTTCGCTTTACGGATTCTTGAAAGTTGGTCAAAACCCATTGTGGCTCATTAGTTGAGAGTGCAGCGATCGCATCTTCTTGAGTCCGACAAACCAATATCCGTCGATAGTCAAAAGCCTTTCGACCTTTACTTAGGGTGTAAGCAACATCAGCCAGGTTAAGCTTGGGATGCTCCTTCAAGTGCTCCACCAAATTCACCGTTGCACTCTCAAGTGCAGAATCGGTTTTTGCTGAGAGCATGAGCAATTGCCAAGGTCGTGATTGTCCAAAGGTTTGAACAACCGGAGCTTCTTCGAGAATAACATGGGCATTTGTACCACCAACGCCAAAGGAACTTACTCCTGCACGGCGCGCAGTTCCCTGAATATTCCATTCAGAAAGTTTGGTATTGACATAGAACGGGCTGTTGGCGAAATCAATCTCTGGTGATGGTTCCTCAAAATGCAGGCTCGGTGGTATTAACTTATGTTTGAGCGCACAAACAGTTTTGATTAAACCAGCAACACCCGCTGCCGAATCGAGATGTCCGATGTTGGTTTTTACTGAACCCAAGGCACAGAAACTTTTCTTTTGAGTGTAGTGTGAGAAAACCTGTGTGAGGGCCGCAATTTCTATAGGGTCACCCATAGGGGTTGCTGTTCCGTGGGCTTCTATATAAGTGATGGTTTCTGGTTCAACTTCAGCAAAAGCTAGAGCTTGGGAAATGACTGCCGCTTGTCCATCCACACTCGGTGCGGTTAAGCCAACTTTTTTTGCACCGTCATTGTTAATCCCACAGCCTTTGACGACAGCATGAATGTAATCTCTATCTGCAATTGCCTCCTCTAATCTTTTGAGAACCACAATTCCGACACCGTTACCACCCACAGTTCCTTGTGCTTTAGCATCAAAGGCGCGACAGTGACCATCAGGAGAAGCAATCATGCCCTCTTGGTAGAAATACCCCGTTTTTTGGGGAACTCGCACTGAAACCCCACCTGCCAGAGCCAGATCGCATTCATAATTTAACAAGCTTCGGCAAGCCATAGAAATTGCGACTAATGATGTCGAGCAAGCTGTTTGAATCGTGACACTTGGTCCAGTCAGATTTAACTTGTAAGAAACTCGTGTCGATAAGAGATTGCTATCATTAGCAATCATCATTTGATAATCCCCAACAGATTTTCTTAACTCAGGATTGGCATAAAGGTTATTCAAAAAGTAGGTGTTGAATCCTCCAGTTCCAGCATAAACTCCTATAGAACCAAAGTAGGTTTCCGGCTCATAACCTGCTTGCTCTAATGCCTCCCATGCACATTCTAAAAAAAGACGCTGTTGTGGGTCTGTGATTTTAGCTTCTGTTGGATTCATGCCAAAGAATGCTGCATCAAACCATTCAATATTGTCGATAATACCGTTGGCTTTGACATATTGAGAGTGCCGAACCACTTCTTTTGCAATACCTGCTGATTCCAGTTCATCTTGTGAGAAGAACTTGATAGATTCTACACCATTTCGTAGGTTGTACCAAAATTCTTCTACATTTTTTGCCCCAGGAAATCGACCTGACATCCCAATAATAGCAATGACTTCTTGAGAATCGAACCTTTCAAATTTCTCCATTATTTTTGCTCCTGACGTTGCCTACGTTGCTTATGCCGATTTATTGCCTCTTTTTGCTGATTAACTTGTTGGTGGCTTTGCTTAAAAGCGGTGTTTTCTGGTGGCGGCTGAGTTAAATAGTTTGCTAAAGAATTGATAGTGGAATACTGAAACAGTTCTACTATTAATACCTTTTTGGGAAGCAGATGTTGCAACTGGTTATGAACCTGGGCTATCAGTAATGAATGACCACCTAAATCAAAAAAGTTGTCATATATTCCCACTTTTTCTTGGTGTAATACTTGCTGCCAAACTCTAGCAATTGTTTGTTCTAGTTCAGTTTGGGGTGCCACGTAAGTTGCTGACAACGCTTGTTGAAAATCTGGTGCGGGCAGTGCTTTGCGGTTTACTTTGCCATTGGGTGTCAATGGCAAGGACTCGAGCATAACAAAAGCATTTGGTATCATGTAATTTGGCAGCTTTGTTTTCAGCAATTGCCGCAACTCGCTAATTGTAAGTGCTGACTGGTTTTTTGGCACGATGTAGGCGACTAAGCGTTGCTCCCCAAGAGTGTCAACTGTTGCTGTAACGACAACTGAGTTAACTGATGGGTGTTGGTGAAGTACTGCTTCTATCTCGCCTAATTCAATTCGGAAGCCGCGAATTTTTACCTGATTGTCGATGCGCCCCAAGTATTCAATATTGCCATCAGGTAAATAGCGTGCTAAATCCCCAGTTTTATAAAGCCGGGAATGCGGCTCATCGCTAAAGGGATTAGTAATGAATTTTTGTTGTGTTAACTCTGCCCGGTTAAGATAACCTCGCGCTAAGGAATCACCAGCAATATGCAATTCTCCTGACACACCAATCGGTACCGGCTGTAGATACTTGTCTAAAATGTAGATTTGTGTGTTAGCTATGGGACGACCTATAAATGGTGAAATCTTATGATCTCGTCCATCACAAACTACTATGCCTGAAGTTGCGACAACAGTATTTTCAGTTGGGCCATAGTTATTCACGACCTGGAAAGGGAGTAAATTTGATGGATATCGATGAAGTTTATCTCCCCCAGTTAGTACAGTTCGCAAGACTGTATTTTCTGTCCATTCCAGAGACAATAATTGCTCTGCTACTGGTGTTGGTAGAAAACTAATGGTGACATTTTTCGATTTCAACCAATCTTGCAAATCCACCCGGGATGCAATGATTCCTGGCTTGAGTAAATAAATACTGGCTCCGATGGTTAGGTAAGGCCACAATTCCCATACAGCAGCATCAAATGCTATTGAAGCTAACTGAGTGGCTTTGTCACTTGAGGTGATTTCAAAAGTTCTTTGATGCCAGAATACGAGATTTAGCAGTGCATCATGGGCAATTAATACTCCCTTCGGCTGCCCCGTAGAACCAGAAGTATAAATCACATAAGCCAAGTCCCTAGCTTTGTTAGCAGTAAGGACATTCTCCTGGCTATACTGAGAAATCATTTGAGCATCAGTATCTAAAAATACTTGGTTTGCTTGATTTGGGGGCAGTTTGTCAACGAATTGCTGCTGGGTCAGCAGTACTTTAACTTGAGCATCTTCAAGCATAAAGTGCAAACGTTCAGTTGGATACTCTGGGTCAAGTGGTACATAAGCTCCACCCGCCTTGAGAATGCCCAACAGTCCCACAACCATTTCTAAAGAACGTTCCACACAAATGCCCACCAGCACCTCAGGACCAACACCCAAAGACCGCAAGTAGTGCGCCAATTGGTTTGCGCGACAATTTAATTGCTGGTAAGTCAATTGTTCATTTTCATACACTACTGCTACCGCATGGGGGGTGCGTTGTGCCTGTTCCTCAAACAACTGATGGATACATTTATCGTGGGAATAGTCTACTTGAGTGTTGTTCCACTCCACCAACAATTGATGACGTTCTGCGGTAGTCAACAGTGGTAATTCTAAAATTCTCGCTTTGGGATTGGTAACAATTGCTTGTAATAGAGTTTGAAAATTTTGGGCTATGCGAGTAATTGTAGCCGCATCAAATAAATCAGCACTGTAACTCCAAACACCCTCAAGACCGGATGAATCTTCCCAGTAGTTAACTTCCAGGTCAAACTTGACCATTTCATCAACTGGCAAGGACATATTTTGGATAATTAAACCAGGCAAATCTCCAAAAGACAGTGAGGTATTCTGGAGGGCAAACATCACCTGCACCAGAGGATTACGACTCAAATCTCGTTCTGGCTGTAGCTTTTCCACCAACATCTCAAAAGGCAACTCCTGGTGGGCGTATGCTGACAACGTGGTTTGCCGCACTTGCGCTAAAAAGTCAGCAAAGCTTGGGTTGCCAGAGAGATCGCCCCTTAATGCTAGGGTATTAGCAAAAAAACCCATGAGCTGCTCGACGCTCTTGTTGTTGCGGTTAGCAATTGGGGAGCCAACAACAATATCTGACTGACCACTGTAACGACAGAGCAAGACTAAAAAAGCTGCCAGTAGGGTCATAAACAATGTTGCGTCTGACTTCTGGCTCAGTTGCTTGAGGCGTTGCGTGAGGTCGCGATCCAGTCGAAAACGCTTAACTCCACCTCGGAAGGTCTGCATTGGGGGACGTGGTTTATCAGTAGGCAGTTCTAGTAGGCCAGGGGCACCTGCTAACTGTTGTTGCCAGTAATTCAGTTGGCGTTCCAAGACTTCGCCAGTCAGCCACTGGCGTTGCCAAAAGGCAAAGTCAGCGTATTGGATAGGCAGTTGGGCTAGTGGATTGGGCAATCCTTGAATGAAAGCTGCATAAGCTATTGATAACTCACCAAAAAAGATGTTCAAAGACCAGCCATCATAGATAATGTGGTGCATCTTCAACAGCAGTACATACTCCTGAGTATTCAGTTGGAGTAGAGTAAGTTGTATTAATGGCCCAACAGCTAGATCGAAAGGCTGAGATGCCTGAGAATTAGCCATTTGCCGAATACGGTCAGTTTGTTCCTTGGCTGACAACGCCTGCAAATCATAGACTGGTAAAGTTAAGGCAGTAGGAGGGGCAATTCGCTGAACAGGTTTTCCGTCTACTGTGGGAAAAGTTGTTCTTAAGACCTCGTGGCGGCAAACGAGTTCACCCATGCTCTGCTCTAGTGCAACTATATTGAGCGACCCATCTAGCCGCAGAATCAACAGCATATTATAAGAACGACTATCGGGTGAAAGCTGGTGCAAAAACCAGAGCCGCTGCTGTGCAAAAGATAGGGGAAGTTCACCGTCCCGTGGCACTCTTTGAATCGGCAACTGATGAGAAGTTTTAACCTGCTTTGCTTGCTGTAAAAACAGTATAATTTCTGTTTTACGCCCAGTTATTTCCTGAAGTAGCGTTGGAGTTAACACCCCTTCAGGTGCATGACAGCGCAAGCGATCGCCATTGGCCTCTAGGTTAATATTCAAGTTGCTCAGGCGATCAAGGAATTCAATAATGCTGTTAGTCATGCTCATAACTCCACTATTTCGACGCTGACTTCTTTTACTGGTAAATTTTGTGTTGCCCAATCCATTACTTTTATGTAGTCTGCTATCCCCGCTACTGTAGGAAACTCAAACATTATCTGTATAGATAAGTCAAGTTCAAAAACTGAGTTGATCTCTGACAAAACTTGGGTAGCTAGTAGGGAATGTCCCCCTAGTTCAAAGAAGTTGTCCTTAACGCCAATGCGTTCAACTCCTAAAACTTCACTCCAGATTTGAGCGATTTGAGCTTCAATGGGTGTGCGCGGTAAAACAAAGCCAGTAGAAAGATTTCTAGTTGCTGTATCAGGTGTTGGTAAGGCGCGACGATCTACCTTGCCATTGGGTGTTAAAGGCAGGGCATTGAGGATGACAAAAGCTTGCGGCACCATGTAATCAGGTAGCTTTTGTTGGATATATTCACGTACCTGCGGCACCAGTTTCTGGAATAACTTGCCACGTAGGGGATTGTTAGTATAGTCAATCCAGGGTTTAGTTGTAACGGCTGAACTATTCCAAAAAGCGTAGGCATAGCCCAACCCAGGCATCGCCTGTTGTGCGTCAGATGTCTGGGTTAAACTGTTGCGGCAAAACACCACATCAAAGCAACCATCCTGACTACTTTCCCACCAACTTAGGTGAACAGTGTAGCCGAGATGCTGCCCCAGTTTCCAAAACTGCTCTGGATTTATTCCACCTGCTGGCTGTTGTGCTAGCAATTGCCGCAGTTGGCTCACTGTCTCGACATTAGGTGGATGTTCCAACCATTCCCAAATCTGTAGTGCTTGCTGTACTCGTTGATTAGGTACGCGCCTAATTCCCAACAATTCTGGCTGCTCTTGTAGCAACTGGTTTTGAATTTGTGTGAATGAAAGTTGGTCTAGTTGCCAGTTTAACCAAGGAACTACCGTCACTTCGGCTTCGATCAGTGCAGGTGTTTGCACATTAGTATTTACATGGATGGTGACATCATAGCGGAATTGAGTTAGCTCATTTTCAAAGTAGCCGCGCTTGGGTTGAATTTCCACCCTAGTAATTTGTGGAAAACTTTTCTGGAGGGCGATAAAGAAACTAGGAGCAATAACTAATTCTTCTTCGGCGGCCACACTAGAGTGTACCAGTCGCTGCCATTGCTCAATCGTTCTATCAACAGGGGCTTGGGACAACTGCACGGCTGCATGGAATGGCTCCAACAGAGGTAAACTGCGGACATCGCCCATAAATAGCGTACCTCTATGCCCAATTGCCGCGATCGCTCCCTCAACTACCTGCAACAAATATTCAACACTGGGGAAATACTGCACTACTGAGTTGATAACTACAGTATCGAACTCTCCTTTGGGGATAAGAGCAAAGTTATCCGCCATTTGGTGCAGCAGGCGCACATTGTTTAAACCTGCCACCTTTTTACAAGCCTGCTCAACGTGTTGTAAGGCGGCGCTGGAATAATCACATCCCCAATATTCTTCGCAGTTGGGAGCAACGCGAGATAGCAGTAACCCTGTTCCACAACCAATTTCTAATACTCGCTGCGGTGACAGTGACAGAATTCGGCTGACTGTACTCTCAACCCACTCCCGCATTTCCCAATCCGGGATGGCTTGTTTGGTGTAAGAACTGTTCCAACCAGAAATATTAAAGGTTACGTCATCTGTGGATGCTTGAGGTTGACTGTATGCTTGTTCATACAGCGTTTGCCAGTCACTTACGTACTCACTCTGCCATTGAGCAAGCTGCTGGGGTAATGTTTGACGATTAAGAGCGGGTACTAAGTAAGCCACTAGCTGTTTCTCAGCAAAGGTGTCAACTTTAGGAACGATGTCATAATCAGCAAATAATCGTTGATAGAAAGGTGTTTGCCGGAAATTATTCTTATAGTGATAGGAGATATATTCAAAGTTAATAATTTCTCCATTCTTTTTCAGCAAACGACCTTTAATTGCATAATCTGGGTTGAGATTATTTTCACAAAGCGTTCTAGAACAAACTGCTTGGATGGCATCACCATAATCAACTTCAATTCCTGGCTCAAATACAGGGAAATAAACAGGAAGCCAGCAATGCTCATGTTCGAGAATATCTATTTCTTCACCAGTAATCGTATGTAAATTCAGCCAAACTAAAAACCCATCCATCCGCCCAGATTTTTGAATTTGGAATTTCACTTCATGGGAAAATTCTGGGTCAATATACTCTTTGAAGTTCAAGTCTTCTAAAACATCCACAGTGGATAGAACGTTTGCTTGGGGAAATTTCTTAATAGCTACCCTTAAGTCAAATGGATAACCGACTTGCTCAAAGATTTCTCTGGCGTAATATGCGGAGGTCTCAGGAAATTTAGGGTTGTGTAATATTTCATCTGGAAGAGTGACAGCTGCTATTTTAGTAACGCTTCTTTCAGGAATCATCAAACCATCAGGCTTGAGAAATCTTCTAGCATTATTGATAATTACTGTTGCTCCTTCAGAGCCACCAATTGCTCCTACAATTTCGGAAACACAAACATCAGCAAGTTCTGGAATATCAACTAAAGTTGCATCTCCATGTATGACTGTGATTTTGTCTGCTAAACCTAACTTTTCAATACAATCTCTTGCTTGGCGACAGGTTTCCTCACTTCTTTCGATTGCATAAATTTTCTTGGCACCTCCTTGGACACAAAATCTGGATAAGATTGCATCTTTACCTGTGCCGATTTCAACGACTATTTTATCTTTGACCAATTGATTAATTGCAACTTTATAACTATCGTTGCGTTGATGGTCATTGGTCATCGCGTAATACAGTAAGTCGTCATAGACGTAGTATTCAGCTATAGATGGCCATAGTTCTATTTTGTCTTTTGATATTTCTGGTTTTTTTGATGAAGAGAGTTTTTTGTATTGGTCTTCCCGTGCGATAACTACTGCTTCCTCTACTTCCGGTAGCTGGGATAGTACAGCTTCAATTTCTCCGAGTTCTATGCGATAGCCACGAATCTTGACTTGATAATCGATACGGCCAAGAAACTCGATGCTGCCGTCACTTAAGTAGCGTGCTAAGTCTCCAGTTTTGTACAGGCGGGAATGCGGCAGTGTACTAAAGGGATTAGGGATAAATTTCTCTTGGGTTAAATCCGGTCGGTTGAGATAGCCTCTGGCTAACCCTACACCACCAATGTGCAACTCTCCTGGTATACCAATCGGCACTGGTTGTAATTGCGAGTCTAGAATGTAGATTTGTGTATTAGCAATTGGACGACCAATGGTAACTTTATTGCCGTCAGGAGTGCATTTGGCAATTGTGGCACAGACGCTAGCTTCTGTCGGTCCATAAGCATTGAAGAAGTTTCTCCCAACAGACCATTGCCTTATAAGTTCGGCAGAACAAGCTTCTCCGGCGACAATTATTGTTTGTAATGTCGGGAGTTCTCCAATAGGCAGAACTGCTAACGCCGATGGTGGTAAGGTTATATGGGTAATGCCATAGTCGCGTAATCGCTCAATTAAAGGCATACCTGGCATTATCGAGTCTTTTATTCCCAGGTAAAGTGTTGCCCCCGATGCCCAAGTCATTAGGATTTCCGATATGCAAGCATCAAAATTGAAGGAGGCAAACTGGAGAATGCGGCTATCAGAGTGTACGCCAAATGCCTGAATCTGAGCTTGAGCTAGGTTGCACAATCCTTTATGCTCGACCATCACCCCTTTGGGTTTACCTGTAGAGCCGCTTGTGTAAATTACATTTGCTAGATGAGAAGCTGTTACTCCAATATTCAGGTTATCTTGATTGTTTTGGCTAATTTGTGACCAGACCTTATCTAAAAAAACAAGCTTTGCTTGATGCTGAGGTAGTTTATCAAGTAAGTGCTGTTGAGTCAGTACTACCGAAACTTGAGTGTCTTCTAGTATAAAACCCAGACGATCGCTAGGATACTCAGGGTCAAGTGGCACGTAAGCACCACCTGCTTTGAGAATTCCCAACAATCCCACAATCATCGACAGAGAACGTTCCAGACAGATGCCTACCAGCATTTCTGGTTTCACGCCTTGTTTTTGCAAATAATTTGCTAATTGATTGGCCTGTGCATTCAACTGCTGATAAGTAAGTTGTTGCGCCTCAAACACAATAGCGACTGCATCAGGATTCTGTTCCACTTGAGTTTCAAATAGTTGATGCAAACATTGCGTCGGATAATCCGCTTGGGTCGCGTTCCACTCCACCAACAATTGCTGCTGTTCGGCTGCTGTGAGTAGAGGTAATCGGTTGACTGGTTGTTTTGGGTGAGCAACAATAGCCGCTAACAAAGTTTGGTAATGCTGCATCATCCGAGCGATCATCGGCGCATCAAATAAATCGGTACTATAATAGCAAAAGCCATTAAGACCTTCTGGGGTTTCCCAGAAGTGTAGTTCTAAGTCAACCCGAACCGTGTCAAGACGCCAAAGCAGCTGCTCGACCCTTAAACCAGGCAAATCCCAAGGGGAAGTAGGAGCATTTTGTAGCGCAAATGCCACTTGCACTAGTGGGTTGCGATTCAATTTTCGCTCTGGTTGCAATTCTTCTACTAAAATCTCAAAGGGCAAATCCTGGTGCTCATAGGCATTGAGGGTGACTTGCCGCACTTGCGCCAGTAAGGCTTCAAAAGACGGTTCTTGGGATAAATCAAATCTCAGGGCTAGAGTATTGACAAAAAATCCAATCAATAGTTGTGTTTCTTTGTGGTTGCGATTGGCAATAGGGGAGCCTACCACTAGATCCGTTTGTCCGCTGTAGCGAGAAAGTAAGACGACAAAACCTGCTAGTAATGTCATAAACAGAGTGGCTTCTGACTCTTGGCTCAGTTGTCTAAGTTGTTGCGTCAGCAAGGCATCTATTTGAAATCGCTCTACACCTCCGCGAAAAGTCTGGATAGATGTGCGCGGGCGGTCTGTAGGCAATTCCAACAAAGGTGGCGCTCCCGCTAACTCCTGCTTCCAGTAGTTTAACTGACGCTCTAGTACCTGATTTGTCAGCCATTGACGCTGCCAAATGGTAAAGTCGGCATACTGTACAGGTAACTCTGGTAATACAACAGAACTACCCATGACAATGGCTCGATAATAGATAGACAGTTCGCGGATTAAAACGCCTATTGACCAACCATCAGCAGCAATATGGTGAATCGCTAATAGTAGTACGTACTCGTCTTGAGAAACTCGCCAAAGCATGACCCGCAACACAGGATCGTTAGCTAGGTCAAATGGTTTGTAAGCTTGATTTATCGCCTGTTGCTCTACTTGCTTCCAGGGGTCTGGGATATTCTGTAGATCCACCATTGGCAACGTTATGGTTAAATTGGGGGCTATTACTTGTACTGGTTTGTCGTGCTTGACCTCAAAACGAGTACGCAGAACTTCATGGCGTCGCACCATTTCCCCAAGCGCCCCTTCCAAAGCTTTGATATTGAGATTCCCCACCAGACGCACGGTGAAAGGTATTGTGTAGGCACCACTTTCGCCTTCCAACTGGTGCAGAAACCACAGGCGCTCCTGTGCCCAAGATAGAGGTATATCTGTGTTTCTGGAAACGGGTACAATCGGAGGAACCGTCAAACCTGAACCAGTTTGAAGTTGCTCGCTCAAAAGTTTTGTTAAATGGACGACACTCAAACCATCCAAGAGTTTTGGTGTTGAGATGTCCACTTCCAACTCTGCTTGCAAACAGTTCCTGAGTTCAATAGCCATCAGGGAATCTAGACCGTATGCAGTAAAAGGCTCCTGAATATCTATCTCATCCGGGGACACTCGCAGGGACAGGGCGAGACGAGAAACAAGCCAAGTTGCTATCGCTTCTTCTGTAAAAGCTGGTTTGAACGATTCCCCATCGGCTTGCGACTTATCTGAAGAATGCACTGAGTCACATTGGGCTTCTACTTCTTGTTGGAGTTGTAGTAAGTCTACTTGTTGAAGACTCACTGTCCAATCTCCCACTACATCCAAACTTCCATTCAAAAAACCATCCTGACAAGCTCGGCGCTGAATCTTACCACTGGATGTTTTCGGGATACTCGCTGTCTTCAGTAGCACAATAGCATAAACTTGTAGCTGGTGCTGCTCAGACACTGCCTGACGAATAGCCCTAACTACCTCATCTACATCTATCTGACGTAAGTAACTCCGTTCTACCTCTTGAGCAATGACTAACCGTTCAACACCTTCTACCTCCACGGAAAATGCTGCCCCGCAATTCGGTCGCAGTGCTGAATGACTCTTCTGAACTGTCAATTCAATATCCTGGGGATAATGATTTTGCCCCCGGATGATAATTAAGTCTTTGATACGACCCGTGACGAATAACTCGCCATTAAGCAAAAATCCTAAATCTCCTGTGCGTAAAAACGGTCCAACTCCTGTATCTAACAAATATGCCTGAAAAGTTTGCTCAGTCGCTTGATCTCGCATCCAGTAACCTTGCGCGACTGTGGAACCTGACACCCAAATTTCTCCCACTTCTCCTGGAGGGCAGGTTGTCAAAGATTCTGGATGCACAATCACAATTTTCGTATCAATTTCGCTATATCCGCATCCCACCAAAGTTAGCGATTCTGGCTCTTGTTCTTGAGCCTCTACCACGCGATTTTGTCTTAGTGCCTCTGATTGAACTGTATAAAAAGTGGGTAAGTCTTTGGCTCTGGCGGCAGTTACCTTGAGAGTAGCTTCGGCTAAACCATAACCAGGGCAGAAAGTCCTAAGGTTAAAACCACATGAACTGAACAGTTCGGCAAACTGTTTGAGAACATCTGCTCTAACCGGTTCAGCACCGTTAAGAGCCATACGCCAACTGCTTAAATCTAAAGTGGCGAGTTGTTCTCTTGTGACCTTATCTACGCATAGTTGATAGGCGAAGTTGGGAGCACCGCTATGAGTTGCTTTGTAGCGTGAAATCGCTTCAAGCCATCGCATTGGTCGCACCAGAAAGGATGTGGGAGCCATCATGTAACATGGAATTCCCTTATATAGCGGTTGAATAACTCCATAGATGAGTCCCATATCGTGAAAAGTAGGAAGCCATGTGACTATGGTGCTTTCTGATGTGTGATTCCATCCTTTGTCAAGGTCTGTTGAATTGGAAAGTAGATTGCCATGACTCACCATTACACCCTTTGGTGTTCCCGTGGAACCCGAGGTGTACTGTAGAAATGCTAAAGTGTCACTGCTTATTTTTAAAGGCTGCCAAGAGAGTGCAAAGTTGTTCGTAAGATTCTCGGTATCTATGTAATGTAAAGCTGTTAGTTCTGGTTCTTGCTTTAAGCTGTTTTCAATATTAGTCAGAACAGATGTCGTTGTCAGGACGAAACTAGCTTGGGCATCTTTCACAATCGCTTGTAGTCTTGCCATGTGCTGATTGCGACGTGGGGGGTACACAGGAACAGCAGTAACACCTGCGTACAGACACCCGAAAAAAGCCACAATGAATTCCAGTCCAGGCGGGTATAAGAGCAGCGCTCTTTCTCCACTAGCTTTCATGCTTTGTAACTTTGCAGCAACCGATCTAGCTTTTTGATCTAATACTTCATAAGTTAAGTTAACTTCTTGTGCTTCTCCATCAATTAAAAAGGTATATCCTACCTGGCTTTGTTGCTGTAGCGCTCTTTTGCGTAACAGGTCAACTAAAGTTGCTTCACCACGAGTTGATACTGAAAATAAATTGTTGTCCATTAACGCTCCTAGCTCTTTAAGCAAGCATCAGTGAAGTGAGAATCTTTGTA
The DNA here is from genome assembly GCF_034531255.1 of Nostoc sp. ChiQUE01b. Classification (NCBI taxonomy): domain Bacteria; kingdom Bacillati; phylum Cyanobacteriota; class Cyanophyceae; order Nostocales; family Nostocaceae; genus Nostoc; species Nostoc sp. ChiQUE01b. The sequence continues at coordinate 25,309 of NZ_JAVRBM010000103.1, forward strand.
CAAGGTTGTTGCTAAAAGTCATATTGCTCAAAGAGACGTTTCCATCATAGATGAACATCCCTCCTCCCATTCCCGCACCGCCTCCACCTCTGCCACTATCCCCTCCTTGAGCAGTCCTGTTGGTAATAGTCAGGTCGAAGAATTTCACGTTTCTCGACAAGATGAAGAAGGGACGCAAATCTCCATTGTCAGTTTACCCATCGTTATTGACATCGCCACTGAGGGTCTTGCCGTTGCCGATGATGAAGATATCACTGTTAACCAGATTCTTCATCACCCCGGTAATTCTGGTGTTCGTTTTCAATTTGATCGTGTCAGTTCCTGCATTGCGGTTGGCTTGGAGGATAGCATAGCTGAGAGTGCCTACCGTGTCTCCGTTTCTGTTATCAGCGGTTTGAGTGACTTTATACAGTGTCATAACCTTAACCTCAAGTTTGTTTAACAATTTGGCAACAAAAATAGGTGTAATGAAGAGGTTGCCGAAAGCACATACCTTTTCATGACCGATAATCAAGTTTATTTAAATCAATACCTTTGCCAAAATAGGAGCCTACAAAAATTTTGGCAAAAACGGCAAAATAACTCACACATAAGCGTTTAGCTTACAAGGTCGCTTGGAAGCTCAAACCCTTGATACTGCGGGCAAGACATTAAAAAAAGCTTGCAGGAAACCTTGAAGGAATTTTTAGGACTTATTGTTTTTGCCAAACCTTTGATAACACGATGTTAATACATCAACTCAGCCTCGTAAATTGGCGAAGGTATTGTTAAATACTTACTTTTAATTTCTGGGCTGGTTGAGGGCAACTATTACAAGTATGACTAGATTAAGGGATATATCGCACAATATATTTAATACATTGACGATGCAAGGACAGTTAAGACAGTTAAGCCAAGTTTTAAATAAACATCATGTAACAGCTTAATTACTTCATATTATCTTCATAATAGTTGGTTATTAAACATTTGGTGGCAAAAATCGGACTAGCTGAATTAGTTACTCCCCCGTCGGATACCGCCGCATCATCTCTGCCAACGCCCGGCCTCACCATCCGGCGTGTACACAATTTCCCCCGACATAGCAATCAGAATCCGCCTCTGCCTCGCCCACTTAAACCAAGCAATCACATTATATTTGGCCTGATGTGCCTCTGGCTTTCTCCCATCAAAGCAAGCAGTAACAAACACAGCTTCCGGTGACTTAACCCCAATCCTCGTTCGGAGTGCAACTTTTAGATATGCGATCACAGCAGGGAACAAAGGATTTTTAGCAATTGGAGACTGGATTTCAAGCTACCGTGAGCCGTTGATTGAGCTTTTTCAACCGCCAAAAAATAGACTACCATCTTATAGCACTGTGCGTCGTGCTTTATTACACATAGACTACGAAGATTATTCCGTGTGTCTGAGCAAATTCTTTAATGTATAACCAAATACTGGAGAAACTGTTGGCTTAGATGGCAAAGTCCTTAAAGGTTCATATTTGATTGAAAATGATAACCCTAAATCCGATTTGGGCAAATTCTACCTGAAGTCAAATACAATTTGGGGTGTTACTTCCACCGTGCTTCCAGGCGATCGCCGCGATATGGCAAATAACTCCCAGTTTGACAACCTACCACAGATCAAACTTATTCCCTTAAATGATGAAGCTGTATGTATGGAGCAGCGAACACCGAGGGATAGACCAACAAAAATAGCTGCGCCGACTGATATTCGACTTGTAAAGGTGCTGGAGTTTTTACGCAGTAATAACCTTGCACCTAATAGCCGTAAACTTTACGAACGCGAACTCAAGCGATTCTTAGGATGGACACAGCTGCATTATCATGAGCGGAAGCTGACAGGACATCAATCTGACGAGGCATTTCGACGCTATACACTCAGGAGCGAACAACAAGCGGCGATCGCTGCTTACTACCGCGCGATAGGTGAGGAAGAAGAGGAGTAGGGTATGCCAAAGCCGCTCGATCCCAAGTGCCAACTGTGTGCTAAGTTGCCAACATCTAAGGCTAAGGTGCTGCACGGGCCAGAAGGTGATAGCTGTTGGAATCCGAAGGTTTGTCACAATCGCCGTTCGTTCTACCGCAACCGAACATTAGATGACTCGGCACAAATTGAAGCGATCGCCGTTGAGCCACCAGCCAACTATTTTGCTGTATTGTACTTATATAAAGAACCAGGAGATAAACCCTTATATCAAATCCGGTTGATTACACATAGTATAATCGTCTAAGTGAATTAGGTAA
>NZ_JAVRBM010000104.1:0-27253 GCF_034531255.1 Nostoc sp. ChiQUE01b
TTTTATTCTTCTACCACTTTTTTATGCCGTATTTATATTTCGGATAGGTCTAATGCAACCAAAACTATATAGGTAATAGACAAGGTGCAATTTTAGCTATGCAGCTTACTTTCGGGCTTTACTAAGCTATGTAAATAAATATAACAATAATATTACAAATGGTCAATTAGACTTGACAAACAAAGACTGATATCATTCATAAGAACTACCTATCAAAGCAGTACGAATCGGCAAATAAAACGGGTTACTGGGTAAGATAGTCCAATGAAAACAAGAACCGATATTTTGGAGAGTAGAAAAACTAAGCGATTAGCTGCCCAATTCCGGGTAGGTGGAATTAAGTCAGAGATTTGAGAACCTAGCTACTAGAACGCCAAAATCTTTACAATTCCCTTGTTGACTCAAAAAGTATTTCTCGACCTATGACAAATCAAGCTCCTATCCCGGTTATTGTCAACGGTGCTGCTGGCAAAATGGGCCGTGAGGTGGTTAAGGCGGTGGCACAAGCGCCTGATTTAAACCTAGTGGGTGCAATTGACTACAGTTTAGAACATCAAGATAAAGATGCTGGGGAGTTAGCGGGTTTAAGCGAACCTTTGGAAGTGCCGATTACCAATCAATTAGAACCGATGTTGGGGTATGTGGCTGGTGACAGACAGTCTCCTCCAGGGGTGATTGTAGACTTTACCCATCCTGATTCAGTTTATGACAATATTCGCAGTGCGATCGCTTACGGTATTCGTCCTGTAGTCGGCACCACTGGGTTAAGTCCAGAACAAATTCAAGACTTGGCAGACTTTGCCGACAAAGCTAGCACTGGTTGTCTAATTATTCCTAATTTTTCCATTGGCATGGTACTGTTGCAACAAGCTGCGATCGCAGCCTCAAAATATTTTGACCATGTGGAAATTATCGAACTGCATCACAACCAAAAAGCTGATGCTCCCAGTGGTACTGCCATTCAAACGGCGCAGTTATTAGGGGAGTTGGGTAAAACTTTTAACCCTAGTCTTGTAGAAGAGACGGAGAAGTTACCAGGAGCTAGAGGCAGTATCGCAGATGAAGGGATTAGAATTCATAGCGTCCGCTTGCCGGGATTGATTGCCCATCAAGAAGTTATTTTTGGCGCAGCAGGACAGATTTATACTTTACGACATGATACGAGCGATCGCGCTTGTTATATGCCAGGAGTGCTACTAGCGATTCGCAAAGTCTTAACGCTAAAGTCGTTAGTATATGGATTAGAAAAGATACTTTAAACTTTAAACACACTATTGGGCATTCATTACTTAGCACTCATGTTAGTACCACTGACTCGCCAGAAATTTGAACAAGTTGTCCCCCTAATTGCCACTGGTTTGCAGTACAAGTACTACTGGGGGAAGTTCTCAAATTTTTTGCAACGGCTGTTAATTTCTGTAGTTGCAGTAGTTGTTATTTTGCTTGTAAAAGTTATTTTCAAGCTTGAGTTTGCTTCAATAGTATTTGTGCTAGGGGTAATTGGCGCTTTTTTTTGGTTGTGGTATCCAGTGTTTCAAGCAAGTATACGGAATTTACAATGCCGCCGTTACAAGTACGGCGGCTTTTTCCGTGGTCGAGTCCTAGATTGGTGGATTACAGACCAGTTGATAGGTAAAACCGAAACAGTCAACAATAAAGGCGAATTGGTGATTGTAGAAAACCGAGAAAAACAGATAAATTTAGAGGTAGGTGATGACACAGGATTTAGCATTGAGTTTGTAGCACCATTACGTTCTGCTCATAAAGTTATTACTCGCGGCCAAATTGCAGAAATGGTAGTGATGTCAAATCGCCCAGATTTGAGCAGTATTGATGAATTCAGCGATATATACTTTCCCAATCGTGACCTGTGGGTTAGCGATTATCCTTATCTGCGGCGGGATTTCTTTAACGAAGTCGGTCGCCGCTTGCGTGAAAACCAACAACAAAAGCCGCGTCGGCGGCGTCGTAGAGTAGAGGATTGAAGAAGAAGTGAAGGAGGCACAAGGATATAATTGGGAGCATCTCACTTTTGTAAAAATATATCTAGCCCTGGCGAATAGAATGAGACTGTTGGTCAAATTCACAAGGGGTTAAATTTAGGCTGTTGACTTTGCGAATTACGAATTACGAATTACGAATTACGAATTATTTTAAGCCTCCTGCCTTCTTGCTAACGAGAGCATCCCACTTTGATGAGTTTCCCTTGCAAACGATAAGTTACTGTCCCACAGGCAAAACCTGCCGACTTAGGTTCTACATAAGACCGTGTTGGCGGATTTTGTTTATCTAACCGCGATTTCCAATCGCCAGATATTTTTTCTAGAGTGGGATACTTGCTTAAAAATTGTGAGCCTGCAACAATATCGTGAGGCCCCTTAACATTTATTTTAGAACTATTGATGTAGATATTATAATCATAAATAACGTTTTTATTTTTAGTCTTATTATTAATATTTTTTCTAGGAAAAGCATAAAGAATGTTCCTGAGGATTTTGACATCAGATGACGTATGAGCAAATATTTGCCCGCCATTAATTTCTGGACTCTGATTATTTAAAACAGCTGTGTTATTTACAATATCAACATGCTCGCTTAAAAATGCATGAATACCCGATCCACCATTATTAAATGCAAGATTATTTCTAACTAAAGTATATCCTTTATATGCATCCAATTTTGAGTTATTCTGATCGTTTCTAGAACTATCGATAATAATCCCATTCCCGTCTGTAATCCTTCCGACTGCAATCCAAGGGATGTACATGCGATTGTTGTAAGTTTTGTTGTTAGTAACAAACATCTTGTATCCCCGCTTGTTGTCAGAATTCCAACTATTCAAAATCGAAATGCCACTGCAACCATAAACGCTATACCAGGCATTATCGAACACTTCGTTATTATCTATTGTCACATAGTCCGATTCGATAGCTGAAATGCCTGCTCCTCCACATCCATGTACCTTGTTGTTGACAATACGTATATGGTGACTACGACCATCTTTTCGTCCATCTACATTAATGCAGTTTCCATTCGTTAGCGGGTTTTGTTTATTAGTTTTCTGACTCATCGCATAATCAAGGGTTATGTTGGCATTGTTTCCTATCACCTCCAACCCATTTATCTCAATATATGACGCTCCCTTGTGAATGAAAATTCCTTGCCATCCATTGTGTTGAATTTTCGGCTGATGTCCAGGATATGCTTTAAACTTAATCCATGCATTTGCTGTTCCAGAGCGAGTAATAGATACTACGTCACCACTTGGTTTTGCATTCCTATACACTCCGTTCATAATCAATACTGTATCGCCAGGGTTAGTCAGATTTGCTGCCCTTTGAATTGTCCTAAAGGCGGATGAACTAGAGAGTCCGCTATTTTTATCATTTCCAGTACCACTAACATAGTATGTTTTCGGAGTTGCCCTACTGCTGATTAGCTTATGGCTAGATACCATAATTTTCTTGTTAGTGAATACTTGAGGAATGTTTTCAACTAAATATGTTTTTATCCTTTCTCGCTCAATTAAAAGACCTAATACCACGGGAATTGCAAGATATGCGCTTAACTTGAAACCTCGAATTACCACAACAAAAGGCTCCTTCATAGGCACTACTTAACAAAAATATAATATCAAGATATGTCAGTACTTTTAAATACTATTTGGCATCAAGGGTATATAGAGCTGACTTTTCTAGCTCCCGCGATTTCCATCTTGTCCATAGGCTTGCCAAGCCAAGTCTACCAATCCATCAACTATCGCAGCTGCTACAACTGCATTACCTTTGCGGCTGTCAATGATAATGTGAGGCACTAGAGAGTCTTGTAAACGCTCCTTAGCTTCATCAACATTTACAAATCCCACTGGAGTTGCGATTATTAAAGCAGGTCTAATTTCCTCAACTTCAATTAAATCCACGAGTGCAGTCAGGGCCGTTTGCGCTTGACCCACCACAAAAATGCCCTCTGGATAACGCTTTGCTAAGGTTTCTATTCCCCATGCTGCGCGAGTTTTTTCTTTTTGAGGGCGTGTTAGAGCTTCCATGCTGCAATACACTGGATTTGCAAAGGTGTTTTGAATATCGTAGGCAATACCTACTTGTACCATCGGCGCATCTACTACAATCGTGGTACGTGCGGCTAGCGCTGCTGCTCCAGCTTGCAAGGCACGCTCAGAAAAGCGAATCAAAGACTTATACTCAAAGTCAGCTGTGGCGTAGATTACCCGACGCACAATCTCATACTCTGCGGGTGAAAAGACATGATCGCCAATTTCACTATCAATGATTGCTAAACTTTGAGCATCAGTTACGTGCCATTCCATTTTTGTTGAGCTTCTCAAATATTAGCTTTCAGCTTATCAGCTTCAGAGAGTTTAGAGTTAGGAGTTAGGAGTTAGGAGTTATGAGTTATGAGTTAATTAAACTACTCACTCCTAACTACTCACTCATAACTCATTACTAGAAGACCGACTGAAAATAGGAGATAGGTAGGCAACCAAAACGCCAATGAGAAACCCAGATATATTGCGAACTAAAGGCAACCAGTCGCTTGTACGTGTCACAACTGGCCCAATCCCGAAGGCAATAAACAATATTCCCCACAAAGGTGAGAAAATTAAAGCCCATTGCCAAGCAAAAACTTGTCCTTTTTCGCGGGGTTGAGCTGCAAATCCACAAATCACCCCACCAATAACTGAGGTAATCAAGGTAAGAATCCACTGCTCTCGTGGCAGTCCGGGTACAACATTGCAACCCCCTTTAAGCAAACAGCCTTTGACCGATTCTAAAGCTTGTAGAATGGCTTGGTCTTCGCCTTGTTCGCGGACAAAATACAAATTACCAAAGCGGGTTTGCAGTTCTATCCAAAAAGTCCGAGGTAAAAGTTCATAAACAGCATCACCGACACTAAAGCTGAGGATGTTACCGCCACGAGAATCAGCAACGAGTAGAATGCTTTTGTCATCCAAACCCCAATATTTTATAACCGCGCGACCTGGGGTGCGGTCATACTGGGTTAAGACTCGCAATTTCCAGCCTGTGTCGGCTTCAAACTGCTCTAAATCTTTGACAAGCTTTTCTTCTTGCAGCACAGGCAGAGATTTAGCTAAATCTACAACTGGGGTAAAGGTGTCAGGAAGTAACTCAGGATTGTCATAAGCCAGTGCTGGGGGAGAATGCATAACCCAAATTGACCCAGCCAGGAAAAATATTGCAATAGATACTAGAATTCGTCGCCAAAAACAAGATTGCATGGACGTTTTTATACAAATATTAACGGTAAAAGCCAACAAGTTGTTTTAAAAGAGTACTAGAAAAATGATAGTTCTTTACACTTGTTTACTTTACTCTAATCCAGGGGATCAAAGCAAAAGGTTTTTAGGGAGTGGAGAGTAGCCTTCGTGGTTTACAAAGGTAAGGCGCATTTTGTCAATCAGTTAAAATACTCAAAATATCCTTGTGGCTAGGGAGAGGGGAGGAGACTATAGACACTAAACTCATCCAAATGGATACCGCTATATAGTTAAAATACAGCTATCTCCAATTAAAATATATGGTGCAAAGGCTGTGTTCTCGTTCCTGTAATTAACAAGAGAGTAAAGGGAGATAAGCAATACCCTTTTTTTGCTCAATCTTCCTCATCAAAATTGTTTTCCCAGCTAGCAGCGTCGTTGTAACCGTCATTAGGGCGGTATACTTCTGCTTTGATTCGGCGATTTTCTTGCCTCAGCACTTCTCGTTCTCGCAACGTTAGTGGTGGTTTTTCATTACTTGGCAAGCGATCGCTCGTCCGCCTTACGGGTTTTTGGCGCGTGAAGTTTTTCCAAGCAGCTTTTGCGCCAATAAAGATGCTGCGTGTACCTACTTGCAGATTTTGAGCCTGAATTCTTGCATTATCAAAGCTTTGATCAACTTGTTTCACAACCTGACTAGCACTTTTTACGCCCTCGCTGACATCACCAGTTAAGTCAGTGATTTCTAAGCCCGTCACACGAATAGCTTCTAAAGTGGGTGGTAACTCCCGTGAGAGAGTATCAAATAGCTTTTCTGCACTGCGAGCCGCGCGTGCTAACTCCTGCAAAGCCGGTATTGCTGCCACTAAAACCGCAGTCAAGCTTGTGGCGACTAAAAGTAAAGAAAGTCCCAACCAAAACAGGGGTTCAATCACGGTTGTGTCATTTATGAACGTTCTAATTGCTGGGGAAGTGAATCTGAGTCTTCAACAGATGTTTGTCGCTTCAAGACTTGGCTTTCTCGCTGACTGGCATCTACACCTGCTGCGATCGCTTCCCGTAATCTATCTAAAGTGTCATCCCAATTTCGTAATGCGCTAGCAGAGAGACGATCTGCCTGAATTTGCACACTCATTGATAAATCTTCTGCCAATTCTGGGATAGCATCGGCAGATTTTTTCAAAATTTTACGCGTTTCGCGCCCTGTGCGTGGAGCCACAAGTAAACCGGTTAAAGCACCGATGGTAGCTCCCAGCATCAAACCGCCAAAAAATACTCCAGAACGGTTATTAGACATCTTGTTGTTTCTCTCCTTACACCCATTTTAGGTGGGTTTTCTCCCCTTGCAAGACTCAACCGATTTTATTCAGTTAATCTATGGTGACAAAATATCAGCCAGAAATGTTGCTTTTTTTAATTAATATCAAAACTATTAATTACTTGTAATTCAAAACTACCTGTATCTCTCAAAGTTTTGATACCTCCGGTAAGCCTTCTAGCAGGCGTTTCTTTGTGTTATGTCTTGCGGTTCCGTACCGAGTATGGCTAGCTTGTTTAAGATTAGGTTATGGAAAGGGGAAGCGATGCCTGCAGCGGGCTATGCCTACGCTAGAAGCCAATGCAACCTATGGGATCTTACTACGGACTTCTCTACGTGTTCCCCATCGGTCTTAATCATAAATGTTCATCTGAACCTGACATAACTCATTTTGCAACTGTTCTTTTCCCAGATATTAACTCTAGCTTTGGAAAATAACGCTGCCAGATTTGCCGCCCTAGCAAAAGTAGACTGATAATTTGCCGCACTTGTTGAATTTGCATTTGTAGCGCTTGATTTCTCTGCCGTAAGTTATAAATATTCTGTTGGCTGAGATAAATATTTTCGGGTGCTTTATTCAGGGCTGCATTGGTACAACTTTCATAGGCGGTTAACCTATCTGCTATATATCCTAGCTGCTGCTTAAGTTGCCACACCCGCCAAGCCACATAGATTAGTATCAGTGAAATCAGGGTATTAATTATGACAACTAAAATTACCATTGTTTATCTTTACCAATATTAGCTTTGAGGAATTGTTCTATATACTTGATTTGGCTCTTATTTAATAGACTTCTTGCATAAATCAAAAAAAGAACCCCACCCCGCCTTTGACTTACGTCAAATTCTCCCTGCCCCTAATCCCCAGAGGGGGCCCCGAGTTCCCCGCTTGCTCTTAGGGGTTGGGGGTGGGGTGTTAGGGGACTTTTGCAAGAGGTCTAATAATGAAGAAACTAAAGGATAAAATTTATAGCACAAAGTACATCTGGATTCTGGCAAGAAAAAGTAGTTAGATGATGCTCTAAGCGATATTGAAAGGCTTTACTAGGTGAAAATTAGTGTAACAAAGGCTGATGGCTAAAGAATCGCCAATTTGCCAATTTTGTAACAATGATATGTCCACACCTCGCAAGACCACAGTTACAATTGCCTTAGATTCACGACTCGGTTTGCGAAATCAACCCGTATGCTCGATAAGCCCCATCATTACTACCTCCCACTCCTTAACCTGATAATCTTAGTCAATTTGCGATCTTTGTGAGATGTAAGCACAATGGTATAGACCCTTCAACAGATGGTAAGAGAACTACACTCCTTGGAGACTCTCCAGCATTCCCTTTATTATTGTGCTCCTACCTCTACCAGTTTTCCAGCCCGTCGTGTGCAGTTAACTAATATTTTGCCTGTAAAAACCTCGCTAGTGGTTCACCAACCAAAAATTGCTGGCTGTGGACTGAGGAAACAGACAAGTAATAAAAGAGAAAGTCTATTAATTCCTCTTCCTTTAACCTCTTCCCTGCTGAGGACTTTGCCCTGGTATTTTACTAATACTTTACCAATAATGATTATCTTTTTTTATACATCCAGTAGGAGATGAGGATGTCAAAAAAATCACCATTGAATAATTTCTTCCGAACTATTCTTACTGCCTTGACGATTGGATTTGTTGGGTGTGGAAATCAAGCTGTAAGAACTACATTCACTCAGACTAACACTCAGGTAAACGAGAATCTTCCCCAAGTTGTAGCGACTACAAGCGTACTGTGTGACTTAACCAGGCAGGTTGCCGGAAATACAGTTAACCTCACCTGCTTAATTTCCCCTACTGCCAACCCCCAATTTTATAAACCAAAACTGGAAGATCGTAAAGCCATTGAGCAAGCTAATCTTATTCTTTACAATGGTTACAATTTTGAACCAAATCTGATCAAGTTAATTAAAGCGACTAAAAACCCTACACCAAAAATAGCCGTCGCTCAACTGGCAGTGCCTAAGCCACAAAAATTTCAGGCAGGTGGTAAGAATGTAACCAATCCTCATGTTTGGCACAATACCAAAAATACTATCAGAATGGTGGAGGTAATTAATAGTAATTTGAGAAAATTACAATCTAGTGATGCAGAAGCTTATACCAGTAATACTAAAAAAATTACAAATGAACTCACTCAACTAGATAGCTGGATTAAATCAAGAATTGCCAGTATTCCTACCAAAGAACGTAAATTAGTTACAACCTCTGATGCACTGAGTTATTACGCCAAAGCATACCGTATTTCATTGGCAGGAGGATTGCAAAGTATTAATACTAACAAAAAGCTGACAGCCGAACGAGTCAAAAATTTGGCTACAAACATTAAACAGGCTAAAGTGTCAACAATTTTTGCTGAAGTAGAAATTAATCCTAATCTGATTCAATCTGTAGCCACAGAAGCTGAAGTGAACATTTCTGAAAGAAAGCTGTATGCTGAGGGACTTGGTGAACCAGGAAGCGACGCGGATACTTATCAGAAAATGATGATTGCCAATACACGCACAATTGTAGAAGGACTAGGAGGAACGTATTTGATGTTTGAAACGAAGGCTGCTAGGTAGCTAGAACATCAATTCGGCGATCTGAAAAGCTGAGTTTTTTTAATATCAAAAAACTCAGTTTATTAGTAGTAGGTTGGGTTGAGGAACAAAACCCAACATTTGATTCTTGTTCATGTTGGGTTTCATATCATGTCCGGCAAAATACTTGTGATATGTCATTGCGAGTGGAACGGAGTGAAACGTTCGCGTTGGCGTACCCCTGCTCTTAAGCAAGCTAGCAAGAGCGTCTCCAAGAGTTACCTCTCGTAGAGAAGCGAACACTCCGCTATCGCTGCGTACCCTTCCCTTTGGGACGCTGCGCGAACGGGAAGGCTTCTCTACGAGACGCTGCGCGAACGCCTACGCAATGACAACTATTTAAGCGGACATGATATCACTGCCCATTAGTGTCAACTTAAGAACCTGTTGACAAGCTTACATGAATTTTAAGTTGTCACCAATAGCCTCTTACCGGAAACGAGACTTTTAAAGGAGTTTTGGCTTAAGTTTACACCAATGCTACACCCCTACACCCGCCCCAACGGGGCTTGGTAAATTATAACTACCAATCACAGTCTGACACTTCCACGGCTTTAAGCCGTGGGAGTATCAATTCAATCACCAAAGCTATCCTGCAATACTTTCAATCAAATGCCAATGGCGGCTACTTTCAATAGCTTGCTTGATTAACTCAAACATTTGTCGGCAGTAATTATCTAGGTGAATTGGTAGTTCTTCATTTTTAATCACAATACTCATCCGGGTTTCTGTTTCAGTAGATTTTGATTTATCAATCAGTACTTCTACTGTTATTAATTTAGGAAAAGGAACATTTCCAGGAACCTCACGACCGATAATATATTCGGCTGTGTGATATTGAATATCCAACTGACAGTCCTGTAGAAGTTCTACAAGTAACGGCAACAGATGGTCACTAGGAACAGAAACAATAAATGAACAGGTATAGCGAGCCATAATAGCCCCAAGCCTTGCAACACTCTGTCCATCCTATAATACCGAAGTATCTAAATATAAAGTCATTAAAAAATCAAAGTTTTTGAGAGCAGGTACTACCAGATATCCAGTCAACGAAGAGGCAGGAGGCAGGGGGCAGGAGGCAGGAGGCAGAAGGGAAGAGGTAGAAGGCAGGAGGTAAAACGCCATAAATAATTTAGGTGTTCCGTGAGCGTCAGCTGAATGGGGTTTCAATAAAGACGCAGTGTTTTTTGTGGCACTTTCCGCTCGAAATACATATTTTACGTTTAATGTGAATTAAGCTTTGAAACCCTTGTAATTTCATAGGTAATCCCAAAACTATGATTTTGAGCGAATCTAGAAACCCTTATAGAATAAGCGGCATTTCTAATTCACATCAGACGTATTTTATTCTTTCTTATCTAAGACATGCTCTGCGAACATAAATAAATTTACTTGATCTAGAAGAAAGTGGCAGAGAGCAAAAAATAAATATATTTTCTTTCTCCTGCCTCCTGCCTCCTGCCCTCTGACTTCTTTGGTAAGCTGAAAGTTTGACCAAAAACTTTACAATAAAGGTTTGGCTGAGGTAGAAAATGAAAGTCGCAATTACTGGAGCAACAGGATTTGTTGGTAGTCGTTTGGTACAACGATTACACGGAGAAGGTCATGAAATAGTGGTATTAACTCGGAATACCACTTTTGCTCAAAAGGTTTTTCCATCTGAGGCTTTCCCTAATGTAGAAATTGTTGGCTATACACCAAATGCATCTGGTTCTTGGCAAAGTGTCATCGCTAATTGTGATGGCGTAGTTAATTTGGCAGGAGAACCTATTGGTGAAGGACGCTGGACACCAGAACGGAAACAAGAAATCCTCAATAGCCGAAAGTTAGGTACACAAAAAATAGTTGAAGCAATAGCCAACGCTAATCCTAAAACGGCAGTCGCTACAACGGGGGGAACCCCCGCAACGCGCTGCCTCCCCTCTGTGTTAATTAACGCTTCGGCGATTGGCTACTACGGCACCAGTGAAACTGCTACCTTTGATGAAACCAGTCTATCTGGTAACGATTTTCTTGCCCAAGTCTGCCAAGCCTGGGAAGCTGAAGCGAGAAAGGTAAAAGATGCTGGTGTGCGACTGGTAATTCTGCGTTTTGGGATTGTCCTGGGTAATGGTGGTGCTTTAGGTAAAATGATTCCACCTTTCAAACTCTTTGCTGGTGGCCCTATTGGCAGTGGTCGGCAGTGGTTTTCGTGGATTCACGTAGACGATTTAGTTAACCTGATTTTGCAAGCTTTAACTAAACCGGAAATAGAAGGTGTATATAATGCCACTGCCCCTAATCCAGTTCGGATGGCAGGTTTAAGCCAAACTTTAGGACAAGTGATGAATCGTCCTTCTTGGTTGCCTGTTCCTGCTTTTGCGATCGAAGCCCTTTTAGGAGATGGGGCGATAGTAGTTTTAGAAGGTCAGCAAGTTATCCCAAAACGCACTGTGCAAACAGGCTTTGAGTACAAATATCCTAATTTGCAATCGGCATTAACACAAATTCTTAATTAAAAGGGACTGGGGACTGGGGACTGGGGACTGGGGACTGGGGACTGGTAAACAATTTTCCTAATACCCAGTACTCAATGCCCAATCCCCGATGCCCCATACCCATTTTTTTGACTATTGACTAGAAAGAAATTTTTTGGAAACCCAACTGATAATACCGCTGAGAATGGCACCGCTCATGAGAATGCCAATTGCGGGGTTAAACAAGGGTTGCCACAGTTTATGCCACAAATCCAAACCCAGGTTTACTCCTGCGGCATTACCGATCGCAGCGATCGCTAACCAGCCAAAGCCAAACAAAACCAAAAAAACATCGGCGACTAAAACCATGTTTAGCCAATTTAACAATTTATCTTTCATGATTGGATTGGGTAATGGGTATTGGGTATTGGGTATTGGGTATTGGGCATTGGGCATTGGGCATTGGGTATTGGGCATTGGGTATTGGGCATTGGGCATTGGGCATTAGGAAAATTGTTTACCAGTCCCGAGTCCCCAGTCCCTAACCCCCAGTTCCCATTCCCTAGTCCCCATCCTCTACTTTTCAAACAGCCAATTTTTGACTTTTGTTAAACTTTGCCAATCTGGTTTTCTACTTAAACCATCCTCAATACTATTTTTTATTTCATCACTCCATTCTTCGTTGACAAAAATCAACTGTTGTGCTATGTCAATGTGTTCCCGCAAACCTTTTTGCTTTGTTTCCAGCATTGCTAAGGCGAGATTGATTCTAGCCTGGGGATCTTGTGGATTTAACTTGACTGCCTTCTGTCCAGCTTTGTAAGCCAAATTAGGTTTGTTATCGAGTAGATACAACCACGCTAAACAAACCCAAGCTGCACTAGTTTTAGGAGCGCGATCGCACACTTCTTTAAATACAGGGATTAAAGATTCTGCTGATTCTCCTGCTTTATAGCGTTCTAAACCTGTATCAAACAGGGATTCAACTGTATTAGTCATTGGTCATTAGTCATTAGTCATTGGTCATTGGTCATTAGTCATTAGTCATTAGTCATTAGTCATTAGTTACGAGCCACAAAGACAGGAATCAAAAGCTCAGGCTTCCCTAGTTCAGAACTTCAAGCACAAATGACAAAGGACAAATGACAAGGGACAAATGACAACTGACAATATTACACCCCAAATGACTTGCCGCAACCACAAGTTTGATTAGCATTGGGGTTAGTGAATTGGAAACCACCGCCAATCATGGCATTGCTGTAATCGAGCATCAAACCGTAGAGATATAACAGACTCTTGCGATCGCTGACAATTTTGAAGCCATCATAGTCAAAAACTTCATCATGAGGGGTGATCTTGCTAGTGTCTTCAAAGTCCATCATGTAAGACATCCCAGAACACCCACCCTGACGCACTCCTACCCGTAAGCACAAGTCTGTGCCTTGCTTGTCCCGGAGGGATTTTACCTGGTGCAATGCGGCTTCGCTCAACAGAATTCCGCGTTGTTGAGCTTCAATTGCTTGTGTCATCCGCTTTTCAACTCCTTAATTAGTATAAGCGTTACCCGATATCGGCTTGTTAATGCTTCTGGGTTTGCTCTTGGTGTTTTTGTATTCATTCTAGCGGCTTAGATGTTGCTAGATACCAAATTGTAAACACTCCGTCAAAAGTAGCCAAAGATTTTTATTCTAGAATTGAGAGACTCAATGTGTTTATACATTCGGTATTCTTAAAATTCAAGCCTTGCGGCAGCAACAGAAGCAACCACCCTTCAGGTGCAGCCATAAAAATTTAATCCGAGGCTAGCTAGCCCCAAAGTTTACTCCTAAATTGCTTCTTTTGATCTTTATGACAAGTTTTAATCGCTCTACCAGTCGTCGGTTGAAGAAATTAACTCAAATTCCTTCTGTATGGGAGGGCGATCGGCGTCCGTTGTCATCACCAAACCAGCAGTCAGATTCAGAGGCAAAGGGAGAATGCATTCTTTGGGTAGATTACTCCCAAGGTGTTGTTCGAGGAATGGATGTGGTAGCTTCAGATATTGGCCCAGAAGCAATAGTTCGCACCTTAATGCAAGCAATGGAGCATCCTCAAAGTCCAGCAAGACCTGCTAGACCTCAAAGAATTGTAGTCAAAGACCGCGAGATCCAATTTTACCTGCGGGGAGTACTGCAAGATTTGGATATCGCCATTGACTACGCACCAGAACTGCCTTTAATTGACGAACTATTTCGTGGATTCGCCGATATCCTCGATAGTCAAACCCCCGATTTACCCCCGCAGTATGCACAAATCTTGCGAGAGAAAGCATTTGCAATTTGGCAAGCAGCACCTTGGGAATTTTTGGAAGAACAGCAAATTTTGTCAATCGAGATTAATAAGTGGGATGTTGGCACACTCTACGCCTCAGTTATGGGAATGCTGGGAATGGAGTATGGGATTTTGTTTTATCGCTCAGAAGAGTCTTTAAAACAGTTTCGTGCCACAGTTCTAACAAATGAAGAATCAACAGAGCATCTAGAAGAAGCGTTCCTCAAGCAAGATTGCTTGTTTCTCACTTTTGAGAGCGTTGACGAAACTGATGAAGATGACGATGAAGAAGATGATTTGGCGGATCTACCATTATCAGAAATTGACCCTACTTTTGGTAATATCCATCCTTTAGAAGGACTCCGGTCTGTTTTGTATGACGAAGAAGCACTGGTAATCTTGGTTGCGATCGAAAGCCTGAGTCGCTTTATTCGCGATCACCGTCGCCAACTTCATGAGGACATCTTCCCTACTCTCAGCCGTCGCTATCGCATTTCTCTGCCGCAGTCGGAAGAATCAACTAAATCTGTGGCTGTGACAGTCTCTACCATGCCGCAGTTAGCATCAGAATTGGAGGAAATGGCAGGCTTTGGTATTGACGATCAGGAGATTGACAATCAAGATTTCCAATCATTGCGAGATGACTTGATACCAGAAGATTCCTTCCTCAGCTTAGGTGTAGTGTCGTGGGAAATGTTGGATTCTCTACGAAAGGGGGTCAGCCACCACCAGGCTAGTGAAATTAAACAAGTGGGTGATGGTTTGCCGGTGATTTTAATTCAAACCTCCCGACCCAAGGCGAAGACTGTAATTGAAAGAATTGAAGCAGCAGGCGGATTGAGAGCAATTTGCTTTAATCCAGGTGCCGATCCCTTTGATGGCGATCGCTACGACCTGGGTTTATTGCAAACTCAAAATGGCGAATTGTTCCTATTCGGTGAATTTTTAGATGAAGATCCGATTCATGTCGAAGCCCGAAAAAAATGGAACCAGCGGTGTAAAAATACTAAGGGCTACTGTGGCTTAATCATTGCCAAAGGACTAACAGGAGCCTCCCGTGGCAATCCTCAGTTACGAGATATGATGGCTTTGTTTGAAGGGCGATCGCTTTCACCAAAAAATTTAGGTATTGGCACTCTCCAACTTATGCCCCAACTTAAATTTGAGTAATTGCATGAATTGCTGCAATCCT
The DNA here is from genome assembly GCF_034531255.1 of Nostoc sp. ChiQUE01b. Classification (NCBI taxonomy): domain Bacteria; kingdom Bacillati; phylum Cyanobacteriota; class Cyanophyceae; order Nostocales; family Nostocaceae; genus Nostoc; species Nostoc sp. ChiQUE01b. The sequence continues at coordinate 15,119 of NZ_JAVRBM010000104.1, forward strand.
GAATCTCAAATTATCGGTATGAGAAATTAAGTTGATGTGTATTTGATTGGCATATTGACTGAAACTGCATTTATAGCAAAGTGCTGTTAGCGGTAGCGGGGCGTTTAGCCCGTGCTGAGTAGAAACTCAGTATTATCAAAGGTTTCAGCAACCAACATAGTCCTAACCTATGCTTTGACTGCTATAAGAAAGGAAAAGGGGAAGGCTTTGTCTGTTTGTTAACGTTTACCCCTCCCATCCCTTATATGCAGTCTTTTAACCAGAGGCAAAGCGTTTCGGTTCCACTTAGTCTTCGTCATCCGCGTACCGAGCGGGGCGTGGCACTTTGTAATGAATATTCATGTATATGTCAATACTAATAGGCGACCAATCTTGAGAAGCTAACTTTATCTAAATTTCATGAAGTACCTGTATTTTTATAGTTTTTTAGTCCTTTGATGGAAACGTTTATCAGTATAAATAACTACAAGAGCTAAAAAATTATCTACAAAGGCTGCTTGGCTCAAACCTGACTGATGCACTTAGATATTGGAATCTTTTTTTAACAAGTTTTTGAGTTGAGTATCCTGTTATATATCAATATCATTAAGCAAAAGTTCAGATATATATCTTTTTCTTTGTAATTTTTTTATAAAGGAGAAAAAATAGCTTTGTTAGTGTCTAAATGAAGATTATTTAAAGAGCATAAATAATAGCTATAATAAACACAGTGCCGAAGAAATTAAAATATACGATTCTTTTTATCGGTATACTTACCAGATAAAAAATAGTTGTAATTAAAATTTTATTGGCTTAAATATGAGGAAAAGATTTTATGGCAAAATCATAGTGCTCTAATTGGCTAAAAATGATTTACATAACCTCCAGATAGATAAATACGAAAAATCGCAAAGAAATGCTGATTTTAAAGCAAGTTATATCACTGGAAGGAAGATAAAATATGCAAAACTTTATTGCATTGTGACGATAAGTTATTATAAAAGCATGAAACAAAACTAAAAATATTAGGATCGACAACAGTCAAGTAACATCATATTTATGATGGATTAATTTGTCTGTGTAAAATTACAGATGTTGCTGTCAAAATTTACCAAATTGTTTGGCAATTTACACTCAGTAGACTGAGTTTTGTCCTCTTTTTTTGTGGCTACTATATTGGCACTGAAAAGCAATCAGCTTGATCGAGGTAAGCCAAAATTCATAACAGTTCAAGTAGCTCTTAACTTCTTGGTTAGAGATGGGTGTTTGTTTTAAAGCGATCGCTTATTTGCCTACTTTCTAAGTCACTATTCACGCTCTATACACACCACTCTAACCCACCTGTAAACCAGTATTTCAGCATGATAATGATTCAGAAGCTTTATTTTTTGGTGTTCTAGCAGATATTCTTCCCAAGTGGGTTTGACAAACTTGAGAGAAGAAAGAAGATCAAATGGTTTCAATAGAGAATAACTTTGGAAATCTTCATTGAGTCAATAGTAGATGTCTCAAATTTCTTTATAAAATTTCATTGTCAGGCTTTACTCATGCTGTTAGTAGGGTTATTATCTTCAAAAGCAACTATGTGCTATTTATGCTGTCACAACAGTAACAAATAAAGTGTAGTATTTTAATTTTTTTAGCAAATGATCAATCCTTTGACAAAACAAACATTTTTAATATTAATGGTATTACTTGTTTCCTGAGACAAACTCTGATAACCTTATCGGTTCCCTCATTAATTTACACTCTTTCGACCATCTAAATATACAGCAGATAGCATGATAATGACAAATAAAAAATGGGCCGTTAAACGCATAACAGTTAATCTCGCAACACAGGAAGCGGAAAAACTAGAAAAATATTGCCAACAAACAGGTAGACCTGCAACTGACGTGATTCGTGAACTGATTAGAAGTTTGCCCGTCTCCGACGACAGCAAAGATCCAAACAACTAAGAAGTTACTTTCACAACTTATCCAAAAAACTGCTTTGGCACCAAAAAAATATCTCTGATACTTTTGAGAGTCCGCCGCTATGGACAAAAGTTTGTCTAGATGATACAGACGCGATAAAAACGCGTCTGGTCATTATACAGGGATTAAAAAAAGTAACCAAAGAAGTTTTAGTATCAATATTGGCAAGCATTAATATGCTGCTGGAGTTGATATTAAGTAGCAAATTCCGACACCAACCCAGTTACAATCTGTAAAGAAACTGAAAAGGAACGACGGAATGCGTGTTGCAATCGTAGGTGCGGGACTGGCTGGGCTAGCAACCGCAGTAGATCTAGCTGATGCTGGTTGTGAAGTAGAGATTTTTGAATCTCGTCCGTTTGTCGGCGGTAAAGTTGGCAGTTGGGTTGATGGAGATGGCAACCATCTAGAAATGGGGTTGCATGTATTTTTCGGGTGCTACTACCAACTATTTGACTTAATGAAAAAAGTGGGGGTGTCAGAAAACTTACGCCTCAAAGAACATACCCACACTTTTATTAATAAAGGGGGGCGCACTGGTGCTTTAGATTTTCGTTTTCTTACAGGTGCGCCTTTCAATGGCTTAAAGGCATTTTTCACTACTTCTCAACTATCGTTGCAGGATAAATTGCAAAATGCGATCGCTTTGGGTACTAGTCCGATAGTTCGCGGATTGGTAGACTTTAAGGGGGCGATGAAAACTATCCGCAATTTAGATAAAGTTAGCTTTGCCGATTGGTTTCGCAGTCATGGTGGGAGTAATGGCAGCATCAAGCGTATGTGGAACCCCATCGCCTACGCATTGGGATTTATTGATTGCGAAAATATGTCTGCCCGTTGTATGTTAACCATATTTCAGCTATTTGCAGTTAGAACTGAAGCTTCAGTTTTGCGAATGCTGGAAGGTTCTCCATCTGAATATTTACACAAGCCGATTCTGGAATATCTAGAAGCTAGAGGCACCAAAGTTTATACGCGCCGACAAGTTCGGGAAATTCAGTTTACTGAGTCAGCTGAACAAACCCGTGTCACTGGTATAGTAGTTGCCCAAGGTGATGCAGTAGAAACGATCGCTGCTGATGCTTACGTTTTTGCGTGTGATGTTCCAGGAATTCAACGCATCCTACCCCACGAGTGGCGTAAGTGGTCAGAATTTGACAATATTTACAAACTGGATGCAGTGCCAGTAGCTACAGTGCAGTTACGCTTTGATGGTTGGGTAACAGAACTGAATGATGGAGAGCAACGCAAACAGCTAAATCATGCAGCTGGAATCGATAATTTACTTTACACAGCCGATGCTGACTTTTCTTGTTTTGCCGATTTAGCGTTGACTAGCCCTGCTGATTATTATCGCCCAGGACAGGGATCTTTGTTACAGTTAGTGCTGACACCGGGAGATCCGTTTATTACACAAAGTAATGAAGCGATCGCCCAGCATGTCCTCAAGCAAGTTCATGAACTGTTTCCCTCGTCGCAAGAGTTAAAGATGACTTGGTACAGCGTGGTAAAACTTGCTCAGTCTCTCTACCGAGAAGCGCCAGGGATGGATGCGTACCGTCCCAACCAAAAAACACCAGTAGATAATTTCTTCCTTGCAGGCAGTTATACTCAGCAAGACTACATCGACAGCATGGAAGGTGCTACTATTTCTGGACGACGTGCGGCAAAAGTGATTTTGGAGAGTTTAAAGAAATAACGAACTCCAAAGAGTGCAAAGAACGCAATCGCAAAGCATCTCGTAGAGAAGGAACAAAAGAAATGTCAGACTGGTTAGAGCATACTGTACAGGTAGAAGTAGAGGCTCCCATAGATTTAGTATGGAGCCTCTGGTCTGATTTAGAGCAAATGCCCCGATGGATGAAGTGGATTGATTCGGTCAAAATTCCGCCAGATAATCCAGATATATCTCTTTGGAAATTAAAAACTGGCAGTCTAGAATTTAATTGGCAATCCCGAATTCTCAAAGTTATTCCCAACCAAATTATCCAATGGGAATCGGTTGATGGTTTGCCGAATCAGGGAGCGATTCGCTTTTACGATCGCCACAATAGTAGCATTGTCAAAATGACCATTTCTTACGCTATCCCCGGCATTATTGGCAAAATTATGGATAACTTGTTTTTGGGTCGGATAGTTGAATCAACGATTCAAGCTGATTTGGAAAGGTTTAAACAATATGCGCTGAATGTTAAAGGTAATTGATATATATAGCAAAAACAGGCAGTAGGAAACAAGGTATAAAAGTTTCTTACTGCCTAATGGAAAAATATGGATTTTTTAATCGCGTGTCTTTATTATGAAGTAGAAGTTAGAGAGTGCTTTATCTTTTCTATAGCTTGATTCAATCCTTTTGTGTGAATCCAACCTACATAACCACCAAAAAGCATTTTGTTGTTGCTGTCAGCCAAAAAGATATGCTTGACGTTAGCTGGATTAATAAAAATTTATTTTACAGCATTTTGCATCTAAATGAAGTACATTCTTTACCCCCCTTAATCCCCCCGATATATTGCTACCGTGTATACATAAGTCTAGAAATTCGACCTGAAACTTGGTTTCGTCGTCTAGCCCTAAGCTGTTGGAGAACTCCGGTTGCCTGTCATTGCGAGGAGGAACGACGAAGTAATCGCAAAAACTACGGGATTATGCGATTACTTCGCTTTGCTCGTAATGACAATTTAAAGGGTCTAGAAGGCTTGAAACCCTTACAGATAGAACTTGTGTATACACCGTAGCCTTCACAAGGGGAGGGTTGGGGAGGGGTGAGTCAAGGATTTTTGCAAGAGGTCTAATGTCTTTGAGGTGTTTATGGCGATCGCTAAAACAATTGGCCAACTATCCCACATCGAAGCGGTAGAATTCTTTGAGCGCATGAAGAAAGAGAATCTTCTCCATACAGATGTTTGGGGTGTGCAATTGCACTTCCAGCAAGCAATTCAACAGGTACAAAAAGATAACTACTCAAAGGCTGAAAAATGGCTCAATAGAGTCAAGCAATCAACCAATGAACAAGCTGCAATTGAACAAGGACAACCGTTGACTGTCTAAGCTCGACTTTATCCATTTGTTGGCAACGCTCAAGTTGGGTAAAATTAACAGCAACCCCGGAAGAGTTGAGCCAACTTCCGGGGGAACATTTGGATTTTTAAAATCCGTAATATGTTTATTTTGCCGCTTAAAACAAAGATGTGGTCGCCTTATCTCATTAACACTTCAGCAAACTTTGCCTGGCTGACAAACCCAACCCATTTGGTAAGTGTATATCCAATTTCCCCACTTTATCCCACTAGATGTGCCAGTACTAGGTTCGCCAGTTTTACTACCTAAAACAGCTTGACCACCCACAATTAAGCTAGTTTTAGCATCGCTTAAATCTTGCATAAAGCAAGAAATATCTAAGATTTTAAGAGTACCCTTTTTTACATCTTCTTTTTTCGGTTGCTTGCCATTCATTCGATTTTATCCTTTTAACTTGAGTAAAGTTTTAAAAGCCCTAGTGGGCTGACACATCTAAGATGGTGCAATCTATCAGAACACACAGTCAGTAGAGAAAGATTACCTAAGTGTCTAATTCTCAAGATGACAAACAACGCATCCCCTTTCTTTCACATTCATGCTGTTTTTGCCCAATCTTGCTATAAATTGAGAAAATTTTTAGGTGTTACTCCTGTAAATCGTTTGAAGTGGCGATTGAGGTGGCTTTGATGGGCAAAGCCGCAGACTTGAGCAACATCAGCAATACTCATCTCACCTCTCAACAATAGCTGCTTCGCCCGTTCTACCCGCTGTTGAATCAAATACTGATGTGGACTAAGACCTGTAGATTGCTTAAATAATCGGCAAAAATAATAGCTGCTAATGCCAAGATAATTAGCGATCGCATTGAGAGAAATCTCTTGTGCTAAATTATCCTGGATATAATCAACTGCTTGTTTTAGCTGCTGCTGTGGTAAACCTCCTACATACTCCGGTATAGAGGATTGTCGAGTCGAGTAGTTTTGCAGAAGATGAACAGCTAAAAACGTTGCGGCTGATTCAGCATAAAGACGGCTACCTGAACCATTGGTTCTAAGCTGTGTCTTCAGTCCCAGGGCAATTTGATGAATCAGTATATCTTGAGTTATCAGATGCGGTAGCATCTCATATTGATCCGTATCCAGCAGTTCTACAGCATTGCAAGTCAGTAATTCATGCTCCAAATTGAGCAAAAGAACATTAGCATCTCTATCCCAACGAATTGCTTGGGAAGTATACATCGGACAAAGCCCTACTGCACCTGTAAACATTAACCCTGTTTGCCAGCGCTTACCTAGAGTTCGCTCCACTTGAAAACTCTGACCAAGATTAATGGTGATCACAAATTGTTCGAGAGAATACTTAGAAGTCTCCCCCGGTGGTAGGCAGTACTGTTCCAGACTCATCCCTCTCCACATTGTCGTACCGCTAGAAAGCATAGACGGTTGCGAGAAAACCTGTGGAAAAGCATTATCAAAGTTTGCACTCATATCTGGCATCTCTTTACCTGACATCGTTCACCTCGCGGTAATCGGGTATAATTTAATCTTGATTTTATTTGTTATGGCGGTAGTACGAATCGCATCTAAAATGATGGGTCGGGCAGGAGCACCACTTTCAGTACCAGCCTAATAATCATTCCTGTCACTCTGCGAAAACAAAAATAGAATGCAACTTTTAAAACTCTGACTGGGATTAGGTTTGTAACTTTATTTTCTAATATGATGGATACAATCATTGCTTTAGACTAAAACTCTTGTCTGGTAAGGGTTACATCTTTTTGTCTAGGAAAAGTGACAGAAGTTGTTCATGAGCGATCGCCCACTATGGATGAAAGAAACCATTTTGTTTTCTTAGGAAAGGGATAACTCTTAACTTCCTTCATGTCCCCGGTAAATTTCGCAAACGCTCATCCAAATGACTACGGTCTGCCAAAAGCTTGAGCATCCCAAATGTGTAAAAACATATTTTGTCATTGCGTTCGCCATTGGTGTTCCCGCAGGGTACGTAATGAAATTCCATATCTGATATTTTGAACTTAGAGGGTTAAAAAATTACCAAGTTGGGTCGCTAAACAAATTAATCGTCAATTCCTCACGTGGCGGTACTGCGCTGATACAAGCGCGGATGATTTCTCCATCCTCTAATTCGACGGTGCAAGCGTGACAAGACCCCATCAGACAACCGGTGGGAATAAATACCCCAGCCCGGTCTGCTACATCTAAAAGGGCTTCTCCCACTTCGGCATCTACTGTGACATCATCTGGTAAAAAGCGGACACGAACAATCATCAATGTTACGCATTTAATTTAGTATTGTCATTTGTCATTTGCAAATGACCAATGACTAATGACAAAGGACTAATGACTAATGACTAATGACATTTCAACGCATTTTAGCTTAAGACAAAAACTGACTTAAGTCTAAATGGCTTTCTACTTCAATGGCTAGAGAGTCCAAAATCTGCTCTCGCTGTTCTCGGTAGTTAGCAACACCGGTGGGCAAAGATTTTAAACCCCGCTGTTGACGGAGACGATTTAACCAAGCCCGTCGCCAAGGTCCATTGTCAAAAAGCCCGTGGAGGTAACTGCCCCACACTGATTGACAAGTATCTACTAACCCTAAATTAATATCATCAAATAGGGCATGGTACGATTGGGGATCTATGCCTTGCTGTTCGATGCGCGATCGCCCTTGGTGGATTTCAAAGCCATTAACTGGCAAGCCTTGTTGCGGATAATTTGAGCTAACTTGGCGCTGGCGGGCGATTTTTTGTCCTGTAATTACAGTTCTGATTGGTAAAAGATTTAACCCTTGAAATCTGCCAGCTTGTCCTTCTATCCCTTCTGGATCGGCGATGATTTGACCGAGCATTTGATAGCCACCGCAGATACCTAAAACCGTTCCTCCAGAAGCAGCGTAGTTTTGAATAGCTTCTGCCATACCACTTTTTTGCAACAATAGCAAGTCAGCAATTGTGGTCTTTGTACCTGGAATAATCACGGCATCAGGATGTCCCAAATCTTGCTTAGGACTTAAGTATTTAATTGAAACTGTACTTTCTGATTCCAGTGGGTCAAAGTCGGTGAAATTGGCAATTCTTGGTAAGCGGATGACAGCAATGTTGAGGTCAGCTTGGGCTTTATTGGACGACGATTGACGTTCTAGCAGGTCAAGGGAGTCTTCTGCTGGAAACATTTGTTGCAAGTAGGGTATAACACCGATAACGGGAATACCTGTACGTTCTTCTAACCATTTTATCCCCGGATCTAAGAGCGATCGCTGCCCTCGGAACTTATTAATTACTACACCTTTAATTAAAGCGCGTTCATCTGGTTCCAATAATTCTAATGTGCCAACAACATGGGCAAAAGCACCACCCCGATCAATATCAACTACTAATATCGTTGGCGCATTCAAATATTTTGCCACCCGCATATTAGTTAAGTCGCGGTGCTTGAGGTTAATTTCCGCTGGACTACCAGCACCTTCACAAACCAGCATGTCAAATTCTGTTGCTAAATGTTGTAGCGATTCTTCAATTGTCCGCCACCCCAGTTCAAAATATTGCTCGTAGTAATCTGAGGCACTCACTTTGCCTACAGACCTACCTTTGATAATTACTTGAGAAGTCATATCCCCTTGAGGTTTGAGTAAAATTGGATTCATTTCTACCCAAGGTACAACTCCCGCTGCCCAAGCTTGCACTGCTTGGGCGTAGCCAATTTCTCCACCACTGGAAGTGACATAAGCATTTAAAGCCATATTTTGAGCTTTAAACGGAGCCACTCGCCAACCACGCCGCGACAGAATGCGACAAATCGCTGTAGTTAAAAGTGATTTCCCTGCATGGGATGTTGTCCCCACTACCATAATTGATTTCATAGTTGCTATCACTTAGTTTCTCAAGATACAAAGTTAATTTTTAGGAGCGAACAACAGGGGAGCAGGGGGAGTGGAAAAGCAGGGGAGCAGGGAAGCAGGGGAGCAGGGGAGCAGGGGAGCAGGGGAGCAGGGAGACAAGGAGGAATTATTAAAAATCTCTCCTTTGTCTCCCCTTTCTACTTTGTCTCCTTTGTCTCTTTTCCATGCCCCATCCCCCATGCCCAATGCCCAATGCCCTATACCCAATGCCCACTATAACCATCACAAATTTCAATTAGATGGTTATGGTAAAGACTTCATGAATAGATGTGATGTTTCCGTATATATTGTTCCCTTTGATTCCCTAATCCTAACTCTTGGATTTTTTATTCTAAAAGGATATCCGTAACCAACGAATCACAGCATCATAGAAACGATCGCGCCATGAAGGAGTACGCCAATTTTTTCCCTGGTACTGTTCCACTAACTGGCGTCCCAAGGGAGTGAGGCGAAAACTATCTGTAATCCCCTGACCATCAACTTCTCGGCGCAATACACCGACTTGAATCAGCCAGCCCAAAGCGTTATCACAGGCTAATTCTGATAAAGGGCGTTTAGTATAGCCCTGCTTGAGTCCATTTTCTAGGGCGATCGCAGCTAATGACACACTCTGGTGGCCCATCACTTCAAATAAAGATACATTAAAGGGTGAACACACTAGCGATCGCTCGGCTCTTTCTACTGTGCTTTGAGGATAGACAAAAGTATTTGGGTTTTGGGAATCAACAGCAGGCATCGTGTATAGGTATAAATTTTTCTTCTAACAAAGATTAATTTAAGAATATATTTTTTCTTGTACCAAATACCTCATTAAACCAAAATTAGTTACCAAAAGTATATTTATGCTATTTTTTAGTAATTATATTTAATCATTATAAATTAATGTAAAATTTCAAGTGCATCAACAATCTGAAACAGGAAAGGTTAATTATGCCTCTAGCAGTTGGTACGGATGCACCTGCATTTACCGCCAAAGATACAAACGGCAATACAGTATCGTTATCTGATTTTGCCGGAAAGACGGTTGTTTTGTATTTTTACCCGAAAGATGATACGCCAGGCTGCACCAAACAAGCCTGTAGTTTCCGGGATGCCCAGTCTCAATATCAAGGTAAAGATATTGCAATCTTGGGAGTGAGTGCAGATGATGAAGTCTCCCATCAAGCATTCACCCAAAAATATAATTTGAATTTTCCCCTACTGGCTGACAGCGATAAATCCCTCATCAAAGCTTTCGATGTGGATGGCGGCGGTTATGCCAAGCGCGTCACTTACGTAATTGACCCCAGCGGCAAAATTACCCATGTTGACGCTAATGTAAATACCAGCAACCATGCTAGCGATATTTTAGCTGCACTTGGACTGTAGTTTTTTACCTGATAATTCAAGATTTTTTAATGGGTCGCGGAAGTCCCCATCTTCAAGGTATTCCTAAGATGGGGATTGTGAGCGGGTGATGAGGATTGCATCTGGAATTGATTTTTTACTTTGTAAAAACCAATTCCAGATGTATGACGAATCACCTTTTCTGGTAAACTAAGTATTATCTTGACCATCAATGCCATAAGCGAAAACCAAGCTAACAGGTGACGCACTCCGTTGGGCGGGTTCCCCGACTTGAAGGAAGTGCCGAACCCGTAAGGGTATATGTTGCAAGAAGAAGATTTGGGTCTTGGGAACCAGGACTCCTGCCCTTGGAGGGAATGTAAGACCAATAGAACTACGAAGTTCTGGAGGCTATTCCAGATGAATTGGGAAGCCCCGTCCGTCTTACGGCGTGGCAGTTCACATAGTTTCAACCCCAAGCCCTAAAGGCTTGGGGTTCTTTGTTTGAATTCAGTTACCTGATGATGGTGTCACCGATGGCGATGTAACTGATGGTAGTGTAATCGTTGGCAAATTGGGGGTTGGTTGCTGTTGTTGACCTTGAATTAATTTTTGTTGCCTTGCTTTAAAGGCTGCTGCTGCTGAGTCTAATTGTTCATTCTGTTGGTCAGAATTCCAGTTAAGATTTCCGAAATTTGCTCGATGAATCAGATCAAACATATTGAAATTATCTGAGTTCGTGCGGGAGAAAGGATCGGTATTTTGGTCTGTTGTACTATTACTGGGAAAAGCATCCATTGGGCTGCTGATTTGAGCGGAACTTGGTTGAGCCATGAGCAAGGAAGCAAAGTTAATTCCTGCTGCCGTAGCTACAAAGAGTCTAGTAATTTGTAAAAATGGTTTTTTCATGGGGTTTTGACCCTACCTAAAATTTATCTATTTTATCTTTATTAAGCAAGAGTCCGCCGCAGTTGCGGTTGAATACTCACTAAGGCGACTAGGGCAAAGCCAAACAATACCAGCAACGCTCCCCCAAAGGTAACATCGCCCCAAGGAGCCTGCATCACTACACTACCTAGTCCCCAACTACTGTGGAAATAGAGATAGCGGATTGGTTCGATGGCATAGCTGAGAGGATTTAGGGTAGCCACAACCTGTAACCACTGAGGCATGAAGGATAGAGGTGCTAAAGCTGTACTAGCAAACAATAATGGTAGGTTAGTGACGAAAATCACTGCAATCAATTCAATGTGTCCGGGTAAAGCAAAAGCTAAACCGAGAGAGATGGCTGTTACACCCAAAGCTAAGAGTAAGACAATTAGAGCGATCGCACTTAAACCCGCTATATTTGGTAGTCCCGCGCCCAAAAAGGCTGCTGCTGCAACAATTACGGCTGCTTGCAACAAACTTTGACTGATGATGAAGATGGCTGAGGCAAAAACAATGGAAAACCGTGATGCTAAGGGTGCTACCAGCAAACGATTCAAAAAGCCGAACTCGCGGTCAAACATTACAGGTAAACCAGCATTCAGTGCCCCAGCAAAGGCTGTAAACACAATGATGCCAGCCGCCAAAAATTGACCGTAATTTGTTGTATTGCCAAATATACCCTTGGGAGCATTTTGGAACAAAGCACCAAATAGCACTAACCACATTACTGGCTGAATAATTCCAGCAACTAAAGATGAGGGACGGCGTTGCAACTGAATAAACAAGCGACGAGTTAAAGCCAACGTCTCTTGTACCAATTCACCGAAAAAGTTAGGTGCAGTATTAACATCTGCTTGCGGCGATGCTAGCGGCTGCCAATTGATATCAGATTTAGGAGTAACATTCATGGCAATTTTGGATTAATTAAGCATTGGGCATTGGGCATTGGGCATTGGGCATTGGGCATTGGGCATTGGGCATT
>NZ_JAVRBM010000105.1:0-27213 GCF_034531255.1 Nostoc sp. ChiQUE01b
AGAAGCTGTATCTGCCTTAATTAAAGCTTTGCACCATGAAGATTTTGATGTTCGTAGGAGTGCTACAGAGGCGTTAGGAAAAATTGGCACTCAAGAAGCTGTATCTGCCTTAATTAAAGCTTTGCACCATGAAGATTTTGATGTTCGTTGGAGAGCCGCAGAGGCGTTAGGAAAAATCGGCAACCAAGAAGCTGTATCTGCCTTAATTAAAGCTTTGCACCATGAAAATTATGCCGTTCGTAGGAGTGCTACAGAGGCGTTAGGAAAAATCGGCACTCAAGAAGCTGTATCTGCCTTAATTAAAGCTTTGCACCATGAAGATTTTGATGTTCGTTGGAGAGCCGCAGAGGCGTTAGGAAAAATCGGCAACCAAGAAGCTGTATCTGCCTTAATTAAAGCTTTGCACCATGAAGATTTTGATGTTCGTTGGAGAGCCGCAGAGGCGTTAGGAAAAATCGGCAACCAAAAAGCTGTATCTGCCTTAATTAAAGCTTTGCACCATGAAAATTACGCCGTTCGTAGGAGTGCTACAGAGGCGTTAGGAAAAATTGGCACTCAAGAAGCTGTATCTGCCTTAATTAAAGCTTTGCACCATGAAGATTTTGATGTTCGTTGGAGAGCCGCAGAGGCGTTAGGAAAAATCGGCAACCAAGAAGCTGTATCTGCCTTAATTAAAGCTTTGCACCATGAAGATTTTGATGTTCGTTGGAGTGCCGCACAAGCGTTAGGAGAAATTGGTGGCTCTGAAGTTTTGCATTATATCTGGGAGTTACAATTAAAAACTCCGTCACAAGATAAAAGCGATGCAATTTCTAAAATTCAAGAGCGGTGCAAATTTTATAACCATGAAATTTATTATTCTGTATTGAATGAGGAAACAAACAACGCCGATCCTTTAACTAGTATTCTAAGCAAACTTGATAAAACACTCATAACTATGTCAGAAACTCCTAAAAATGATTTCACAGGTGCTACCTTTGGCAACATCACAGGCAGTGTTACAGGAAATATCCAAGGTGATAACATTGGCACTCAAAACAATTACGCGTCTACAAAAGATATTGCTAATTTAGAAACTGTGCTTGAGCAGTTGCTTGAGAAAATGGAGCAGGATAAACCGACTGTAATCGATGCTCAACCTATTGTTGCTCAAGCTGTTAAGAGTCATCCAGTACTTCAAAATAGGCAAGCAATTGAGCAAGTAATCAAAAATAATCCAACGCTCAAAGTACGTTTGCAAAGAGCAGTGACAGCAGCAGGTATTGAGACTATAAAAATTTTATTTGCTCCTGCTGGTATTCCAATTGAAGCGATTAGGGCTTGGAATGAACCTAGCTAGACGTGCCCTGCTATTCCTGTTTCTGCAACTGCTGCACAAACGCATTATGTTCCGGTGAATTCAACCCCGCTTGCACCACCTCCAACACCCGCACCATCTGATTGTTTAACAGCGCCTCCACTGCTAACCACAAACCCGGAAACACCCCAGAGCGAATAATTCCATCTGTACCCGGAGATAGCAATCGATAGTCACCATCAATTAGGCAAAACCATTCAATTTTATTCTCGTAAGATTGCCAAATTATGTACTCCAACACCCCATTACGGCGATAAACCTGCTTTTTAATGCCTGTATCAATGGCTGCACTACTCGCTGCAATTTCAACAATCAATTCGGGAGATCCTTCAATGTAACCGTCGCTGCTTAAACGGGTTTGTCCCCCTGCGTCTGGTTCAATAAACAGCACTACATCTGGCTGGGGTTCATTGTCTAAATCTAGTCTGACTGTTGGTTCAACGCTCAAGTCAACGCCAAGAGTCAGTGATTGGTAGACACCTAACCAAGTTATCACCCGACTGTGGGGTTTGCCATGTTGCTCGTGTCTTACAGGAGATGCGACGTAAACGATTCCTTCAATCAGTTCTGCTTTCTTGATATGGGGTGCAGCCGCATAACGCCGTTCAAATTCAGGGCGAGTTAAGCGATCGCCACTTTCAAGCGGAGGCAGATGTCTCTGGTGTGGATACTCTCTAACCATTTGCCAATCCTTAGAGTTGCCGGATACTTCTGACTTTAACAAACCTTCAATTATCAGTTAGGAGTTCTTGATTTACTGCTTTCCTCAAATTCCAAAAATCATAAAACGTAATATTAATTGTCATCGTGTGTTCTCCTGTGCCATGCTGTACTCGCCCAAGTTAGGCATCGCCGACAATTGATGCTGCACAACAGAGGCCAAGTAGCTATCATTAGCTAAGTGGGATGCCAGATACATTGATGGCAATACCATTTAGTTAGCAACCTTTGTCAACTGCTTACACTCGCACCCATAAAAATTAGTTCGATCCACTTTTTATTCCCTGCTCTCTATTGTGATACGTATTAGCTAAAAGTACTCTAAATAGGTACGGGGTGCAAAAAATACAAAAAATTTTTCAAGAATCAAGATTAAGGATAAGGTTATGGCAACCGAACAGTTAACTAGAGACAGCGACAATCTCGATTTAAATCAGCTGTTAAGAACGCTGAATGCTGTTAAACAGGGTGACTTCTCGGCTCGGATGCCCATAGACCATACTGGTGTAGCAGGGAAAATCGCTGATACGCTCAACGGTATTATCGATCAAAATGAGCGGATGGCAACCGAACTACAACGAATTGGTAACGTTGTCGGTAAAGAAGGCAAAATTGCCGATCGCGCCTCTCTCGGAGATGTTCGTGGTTCATGGTCAGATTGTGTTGCTTCTGTCAATACTCTAATTACAGATTTAGTTCAACCAACAGCTGAAACTACGCGGGTAATTCGGTCAGTCGCCAATGGTGACTTATCGCAAACGATCGCTACAGAAATTGATGGCAGACCTCTGCAAGGTGAGTTTCTCCAAACTGCTAATATCGTCAACACGATGGTGGATCGGCTTGGTTCTTTTGCCTCGGAAGTAACAAGGGTTGCCCGTGAAGTAGGAACTGAAGGAAAGTTGGGCGTTCAAGCCGAAGTGCAAGGTGTGGCTGGCACTTGGAAAAATTTGACTGATAACGTTAACTTGATGGCGGGTAATCTCACCGGACAAGTTCGCAATATTGCTGAAGTTGCGACTGCGATCGCAAATGGTGATTTATCGAAAAAAATCACTGTGAATGTGAAAGGCGAAATTCTGGAACTCAAAAACACCGTCAACACGATGGTGGATCAGCTTAATTCTTTTGCATCGGAAGTAACGCGAGTTGCCCGTGAAGTGGGAACTGAAGGGAAGTTGGGCGTTCAAGCCGAAGTTAAAGGAGTGGCAGGTACTTGGAAGGATCTCACAGACAATGTTAATTTGATGGCAGGAAATTTAACAGCCCAAGTCCGTAACATTGCAGAAGTGACAACGGCGGTAGCGAATGGCGACCTTTCCAAGAAAATCACTGTGGATGTCAAAGGCGAAATTTTAGAGTTGAAAAACACCGTCAACATCATGGTGGATCAACTGAATTCCTTTGCATCGGAAGTTACAAGAGTTGCCCGTGAGGTGGGTGCAGAAGGAAAATTAGGCGGTCAAGCAGAAGTTCGCGGGGTAGCAGGTACGTGGAAAGACCTGACCGATAGTGTGAATTTCATGGCGGGAAGCTTGACGGCACAGGTGCGGAATATTGCGGAAGTGACAACGGCGGTGGCAAATGGTGACTTATCTAAGAAAATCACTGTCGATGTCAAAGGCGAAATTCTGGAACTCAAAAACACCATTAACACAATGGTGGATCAACTGAATTCCTTTGCATCAGAAGTAACAAGAGTTGCGCGTGAGGTGGGAACTGAAGGGAAGTTAGGCGTACAAGCAGAAGTCCGGGGGGTTGCGGGGACTTGGAAAGATTTAACTGATAACGTTAACTTAATGGCGGGTAATCTCACCGGACAGGTGCGGAATATTGCTGAAGTTGCCACTGCGATCGCCAATGGCGATCTATCTAAAAAAATTACCGTCGATGTCAGAGGTGAAATTTTTGAACTCAAGAATACCATCAATATCATGGTGGATCAACTTAGTTCCTTTGCATCAGAAGTAACAAGAGTTGCTCGTGAAGTGGGCAGTGAAGGTAAACTGGGTGTACAAGCCGATGTCAAGGGTGTAGCTGGAACTTGGAAAGATTTAACTGACAGCGTAAACTTCATGGCTGGAAGCTTAACGGCGCAGGTGCGGAATATTGCGGAAGTAACTACGGCGGTTGCAAGAGGCGATTTATCCAAGAAAATCACCGTTGATGTCAAAGGTGAAATTCTGGAGTTGAAAAATACTATTAATACAATGGTGGATCAACTCAGTTCCTTTGCCAGTGAAGTAACACGAGTCGCCCGTGAGGTGGGAACTGAAGGTAAATTGGGCGTACAAGCGGAAGTGAAAGAGGTTGCTGGAACTTGGAAAGATTTAACTGACAGCGTAAACTTCATGGCGGGAAGCTTGACGGCACAAGTGCGGAATATTGCGGAAGTGACAACTGCGATCGCAAATGGTGATTTATCTAAGAAAATTACTGTTGCTGTCAAAGGCGAAATTCTGGAACTCAAGAATACCATCAATATCATGGTGGATCAACTTAATTCCTTTGCTAGTGAAGTGACACGGGTTGCCCGTGAGGTGGGAAGCGAGGGTAAACTAGGCGTACAAGCAGATGTGCGCGGCGTGGCTGGCACTTGGAAAGATTTAACTGACAGCGTAAACTTCATGGCGGGAAGTTTAACGGCACAGGTGCGAAACATTGCCGCCGTCACCACAGCTGTAGCTAATGGCGACTTATCTAAGAAAATCTCCGTTGATGTCAAAGGTGAAATTTTGGAACTCAAAAACACCATCAATACGATGGTAGATCAACTCAATTCCTTTGCAAGTGAAGTGACGCGGGTGGCGCGGGAGGTGGGAACTGAGGGTAAGCTGGGCGTACAAGCAGAAGTTAAGGGAGTGGCAGGTACTTGGAAAGACTTGACCGAAAGTGTAAACTTCATGGCGGGAAGTTTAACAGCACAGGTGCGGAACATTGCCGAAGTTACCACAGCGGTAGCAAACGGCGACTTATCTAAAAAAATCACCGTCGATGTCAAAGGTGAAATCCAGGAACTTAAAAACACCATTAATACAATGGTGGATCAGCTAAATTCTTTTGCATCGGAAGTTACCAGGGTTGCCCGTGAGGTGGGAACGGAAGGTAAATTAGGCGTACAAGCTTACGTCAGAGGCGTAGCTGGAACTTGGAAAGATTTAACAGACAATGTTAACTCGATGGCGGGGAACCTCACCGGACAAGTTCGCAACATCGCGGAAGTTACCAAGGCGGTAGCGAATGGCGACCTTTCTAAGAAAATTACCGTCGATGCCAAAGGCGAAATTTTGGACTTGAAGAACACCACCAACACAATGGTAGATCAACTTAGTTCCTTTGCAAGTGAAGTAACGCGGGTGGCGCGGGAAGTGGGAACTGAAGGGAAGTTGGGCGGACAAGCGCAAGTCCAAGGTGTTGCAGGTACTTGGAAAGATTTAACAGATAATGTTAACTCAATGGCGGGGAACTTAACGGCACAAGTACGCGGTATCGCCAGAGTTGTAACCGCAGTTGCTAATGGTGACTTAAAACGAAAACTGATGTTAGATGCCAAGGGAGAAATTGAAACCTTGGCAGAGACAATCAACGAGATGATTGATACTCTAGCGACATTTGCCAATCAAGTAACTACAGTGGCGCGGGAAGTGGGAATTGAAGGTAAATTGGGCGGACAAGCTAGAGTACCAGGGGCGGCTGGAACTTGGAAAGATTTGACGGATAATGTAAATGAACTTGCTGCGACACTGACAACTCAATTAAGAGCGATTGCCGAAGTTGCTACAGCCGTAACTAAAGGTGATTTAACTCGTTCAATTGCCGTCGAAACACTAGGAGAAGTAGCGATACTCAAAGACAACATCAATCAGATGATTGCCAACCTGCGGGAGACAACGCAGAAAAACACCGAACAAGATTGGTTGAAAACCAACTTAGCCAAGTTTACCAGAATGCTGCAAGGGCAGCGAGACTTAGAAACCGTATCTAAACTCATTCTCTCAGAGCTAGCACCCTTGGTAGGAGCGCAACACGGCGTATTTTTCTTGATGGAGTCTGGGGAAAATGTACCGTATTTGAAATTAATTAGTAGCTACGCTTACCGCGAACGCAGACATCTGGCTAACCGCTTCCACTTGGGTGAAGGTTTGGTGGGACAATGCGCTTTAGAAAAAGAGCGAATTCTGCTGACAGAAGTGCCCAGCGATTATGTCAGAATTTCCTCTGGGTTAGGAGAAGCGACGCCACTTAATGCCGTGGTGTTACCTGTACTCTTTGAAGGACATGTGACAGCAGTAATAGAATTAGCATCCTTTTGCCGCTTTAGCGAAATTCATCTGACATTCTTCGACCAACTTACCGAAAGTATAGCGATCGTCCTCAACACGATCGCAGCATCGATGCGAACTGAAGAATTACTCAAGCAATCGCAATCTTTGGCTGAAGAACTCCAAACTCAGCAAAGCGAACTCCGGGAAACCAACCAGCGCTTAGAACAACAAGCCCAATCACTCAAAGCCTCAGAAGACTTACTTAAAGGACAGCAAGAGGAACTGCAACAAACCAACGCTGAGTTAGAAGAAAAGGCAGAGTTGTTGGCGATGCAGAAGCAAGAAGTTGAGCGCAAAAATCAAGAAATTGAACAAGCCAGACTGTCTTTAGAAGATAAAGCCGAACAACTGGCCCTTTCCTCAAAATACAAATCAGAATTTCTCGCCAATATGTCCCATGAACTGCGGACACCGCTAAACAGCTTGTTGATTTTGGCGAAATTGTTGACAGATAACATCGATCGCAATCTCACCGCCAAGCAAGTCGAATACAGCCAAACAATTTATTCAGCTGGTACTGACTTGTTAACGTTAATCAATGACATCCTGGATCTCGCTAAAATTGAATCTGGAACTATGTCCATTGACATGATCCCAATGCCATTAGGAGAGTTGGGTGATGTGATTGAGCGCACCTTCCGGCAAATTGCTCAGAACAAAGGACTTGCCTTTACAATTGAACTCACTCCCGAATTGCCAAACATCATCTATTCAGATGTCAAACGCTTACAACAGGTATTGAAAAATCTCCTCTCCAACGCTTTTAAATTTACAGAGCAAGGGGAGGTACGCTTACGGATTGCGGTGGCCAAGCTAGGGTGGAGTCTCAACCATGAAACTTTAAATCGTGCCCAGCTTGTGATTGCTTTCTCAGTCAGCGATACAGGCATTGGCATTGTGCCCGAAAAACAGAAAGTGATTTTTGAAGCATTCCAGCAAGCCGATGGCTCTACCAGTCGGAGATACGGCGGCACCGGATTGGGCTTATCAATTAGCCGCGAAATCGCCCGTCTTTTTGGCGGCGAAATTAAACTCATCAGTCAACCCGGTGAAGGTAGCACCTTTACATTCTACTTACCACAATTGAGTCCTGAATCACGAGCGCTGAGTCCTGAGTTGACATCAAAACTACTCCCCACTCCCTATTCCCTACTCCCCACTCCCCACTCCTCACTCAGCACTCAGCACGGGCTAAACCTTAGCTATCCGCTAACAGAACTGATTCATGACGATCGCACTACTATTGAAAGAGGCGATCGCGTTTTACTAATTGTCGAAGATGACGTTAATTTTGCCCGTATCCTGCTAGATATGGCCCAACAACAAGGATTCAAGGTGATCGCTGCCCAAACCGGTAGTACAGGTTTGATGCTAGCGCAGCAATTTTTACCTTCAGCCATTTTGCTAGATATCCGACTGCCAGAAATGGATGGTTGGACGGTATTGGATCGTCTCAAACATGACCCAAATACTCGTCACATTCCCGTACATATCATGACTGTTGAAGACGGGAAACAGCGCGGTTTACAACTAGGTGCGATCGCATATCTGCAAAAGCCCTTAACCAGCGAAACAATATCCGAAGCGTTGACCAAAATTAAAGGTTTTGTTGAGCGCCAGGTGAAAAATTTATTGGTAGTCGAAGACGATGATACTCAACGGCTGAGTATTGTTGAGTTGATTGGTAACAGCGATGTTTCGACCACTGCTGTGGCTGATGGTGCAGCAGCTCTAGAAGCTATTCGTACCCAGCACTTTGATTGCCTGGTTCTCGATTTAGGGCTACCCGACATGACCGGGTTTGAACTAATTGAGCAGATCAAGCTTCTACCTCACGGTAAAACTTTACCAATTATTGTCTATACAGGTAGAGAAATTAGCCAAGCTCAAGAAACAGAACTCAGACGGATTGCCGAGACAATCATCATTAAAGATGTGCGATCGCCCGAACGTCTTCTCGATGAAACAGCATTATTTTTACACCGAGTCCAAGCAAATTTACCTGCACCGAAACGCCAAATACTCGAACAACTGCATTCACAAGACTACTTACTCACTGGCAAAAAAGCGCTAATTGTAGACGACGATATGCGGAATATCTTCGCCCTTACCAGTATGCTGGAGCGTTATCAAATAGAAGTTATATATGCTGAAAATGGCCGAGAGGGAATTACTCTGTTAGAAAATACACCAGATATTGATGTGGTTTTGATGGACGTAATGATGCCAGAAATGGATGGTTACGAAACAACACGTACAATCCGCCAAAACGATCGATTTAAATCTTTGCCGATTATTGCACTGACTGCTAAAGCCATGTTAGGCGATCGCGAGAAGTGTATTGAAGCCGGCGCATCAGACTACATTACTAAACCCGTAGATACTGAACAATTGCTGTCGCTGTTGCGTGTTTGGCTATATCGTTGATACTACTGTAAAACCTTTACTGCATTTTTGAATTAATAGCCAATGGTCAGAGTCTTTGTCTAGTGCTGGCTTGAGACGAAAATTAAAAACATCCTCCCACACTTCTACGCCGTGAGTAGAGGCAAAATCAATCTCAAGCTCCTTAAAACGTGGGTAGTCCCGTTCACTAATCGCTGTCAGCATAGGAAGTAAGGCGGTTAACGGTATTTGGGTTGCTGTCTCAGTCATCTGGGTAGTCCTCAAAAATACAAATTATTGGTAGGGGTTCGTCTTCTGTATCGATTATTTCAACTAATCGTTTACCTATGTTTCTGGCTATTCTTTTACAGCGTTCCTCGGATGCTGCTGCTGACCATTGCCTAGTTTCTTGGAAGGGGTCAAATTTGCCCTGAGAGCGTTTTATACCGTCGCTTGGCTGTTTTTCTTGGGCCAAATTACCTCCTTATTTTGTTGTACACGATCGCTGACCTCCTCTAGCAGGATCAAGCCTAACGAACCTTATTGACTTTTAATTGGTTGAGTGAAGCAATTGACTCTGGCAAAATTGTAACCTGCTATATAGCGGTTCCCGACCTGGTGAGGTACATTTTCAAAGCTACTAACCTTGGTAAACAAGATTTGGGTGTACCTCAGTTGCTTAGGAAACGCTATATTCCACCATCATGCCAAATCAGGAACCAATGACGCGATCGCCTTTACCAATTCTTCTGGATCTACGGGTTTGGAAATATGCTGTTGAAATCCGACAGCGATCGCTTGTTGACGATCCATCTCACCAGCATAAGCAGTTAAAGCGATCGCGGGAATTGTCCCTCCTTGCTCTGGTTTCAGACTCCTTATCTGTCGCATCAGCATATAGCCATCCATTTCTGGCATCCCGATATCACTGATAATTAGATTTGGCTGGGATTGACTCAATGCAGTTAAAGCTTCAATAGCTGAAGTGACAACGGTAACAGTTGCACCATACTGCTCCAGCATGAAGGGCAAAAATTCTCGCATATCTGCATCATCATCCACCACCAAAATTTCTAAACCAGACAAGGGCGAAGACTGAACCGCCACCAGTAAGGAGTTATCTTTTGCATCCTTGATTCCTTTGCTTTCATCCTGTAAGTATGGCAGTCTGACGGTAAAAGTTGCTCCTTGTCCTTCACCCAGACTTTCTGCTTGCACAGTTCCCCCGTGAAGTTCCACAAGATGGCGGACGATCGCTAATCCTAAACCTAAACCGCCAAATTTTCGAGTTGTTGCACCATCTGCTTGACGGAAATAATCAAAGACATAAGGTAAAAACTCAGGTGCAATTCCTTTTCCTGTATCAGTTACACGGATTTGTATTTGTGAGCCAACTTGCCCTAATTTAATTTTTACCTGTCCACCGCTGGGAGTAAACTTAATGGCATTAGAAAGGATATTCCAAATGACTTGTTGCAATCGATTGGCATCGCCTAAAACTTCCCCAACACCAGATTCGAGAATTGTCTGAATCTGGATAGACTTAGCCTGTGCCGATAAACGCACTGTTTCGATCGCAGCTTCAATCACTGATACCAAATTAATCCGGTCGAAGTTGAGGTGAAGTTTACCCTGAAGGATGCGGGAAACATCGAGCAAATCTTCAATTAATTGAGTTTGTAACTTGGCATTACGCTCAATGGTTTCTAGGGCGCGATCGCTTGTTACTTGGTCAAGCTTGCGGGTTCGCATCAGTTTTGTCCAACCCAGAATCGGGTTGAGTGGTGTTCTCAATTCATGAGACAGCACAGCTAAAAATTCATCTTTGATCCGATTTGCTGATTCAGCAGCCTTTCGTGCCGTTTGTTGGGCTTCATAAAGATGGGCACGAGCGATCGCTTGGGCACATTGTTGAGCAACAGCCAAGATAAATGCTTGATCTTCTCCACTAAGTTGTTGAGGCTGGGTAAATCCCAAACTTATACCGCCAACTGCCCAACCCTCTACCATCAATGGAATAGAAATCCAGGCTTCAAAATCATATTGGGCGTACATTTTGGTCAAATGTGGATAACGATTTACCCGATTTTCTGTTGTTTCAGCCCAAATAGGTTTCCCAGTTCGCACAGCTTCTGCCAGAGGGGAGGGTGAATCAATGGCAAAATGACGCCAACTGTCTATCAAGTCTTGGTTATAGCCAACCGCACGGACAATTTCCAGTTCCGTTTTTGCTTCATTTAACAAAGCAACAAGGGCACAGCTAGCTCCCAAGCCAGCCATACTCTGCTCTACAATCACTTCAGATACTTGGGCTGGTGTCAGAGATTCTGAAAGGGCAGCTGTGATGGATTGGAGACGGGCAATGCGCTCTAACGCTCGTTCTGCTATTCTTTGTGCTTGCTGCGCTTCTTGGTAAAGGCGGGCATTATCAATGGCGATCGCTGCTCGATGGGCAACATCTTCTGCTAGTGACAAGTCAGCCGTGCTGTAATGCCGTTCTGATTCAGCAGTCACAAAGGAAATTGCACCAAAAATTATTTCGCGTGCCATTAAGGGCAATATTATACAGGACTTTAAACCAAGTTCACGCACAATTTTTAGATGTTCTCTATCTGCGATGCCTTCTACTAAAGCTGCATCTGGAATTTCAGTTAGCATTTCAGCAAGTCCTGTACGCAGGACTTTCGGCACACCTTCAGGTTCATCCAACTTTCTAGGATAATACTGATGAAGTTCCCAACCGAGTTTAACTTTCTCTGGATCTCGGTGAGCAACTGCTACCCGATTAATTGATTGGTTGTCTTGCAGCAAATCAACGCTACACCAATCGGCGAAGTCAGGCACAACCAAGTTTGCCACGCTAGCAAGTGTGCTTTCGTAATCAAGGGAAGAGGCGAGTGTTGCACTGACTTGAGCCAAAAACCTGGCTCTTTGTCGCTCGGCTTCTGCTTCTTGTCGGGCGGTTTGCTCTTGAATCAGTTGGATACGTGCTGAACGATGAATTTGTAAGGATTCTGAGATATCTTGCTCTCCCAAAACAAAGGATTGAATTTGTCCAGTTGTCTCTAATTGCTGCAAACACTGTTCTAGATCGAATTGCAAACCTAAAGCGCTCTGATACCTCTGTTCTGCAACCTTCGACAGCAATTTCATGATGATGTCACAAAGCATTTGCGGGATATCAGGTTTCAGCTTTATTGGAGATAGCGGAGATTTGGCAAGATGACAATGCACCCACTCTAAAGGGTCTTTGCCTTGAAATGGTAGCTGACCTGTGAGCATCTCATAAAAGGTAATTCCCAGAGAATACAAATCGCTGCGATAGTCAATTCCTTGATTCATTCGCCCAGTTTGTTCAGGTGACAAATAAGCTAGACTGCCTTCAATGCCACTAGAACTGCTAACTATTTGCTCCTGGTATGGAATAAAAGCAGCAATTCCAAAATCAGCTATTTTAACCTGATTAGTTTCGAGGTTAACTAAGATATTTTGCGGCTTAATATCCTTGTGGACAATATTATGAGTGTGAATTTGGGCAAGTTTACTAGTAATTTCAATCGCAATCTTCAGAAACGGTACAGGCTGTTGAAATTGGTCTAGCAATTGATCGAGCGATCGCGCCTGAAAATCCTCCATAATTAAATAAGGGATTCCCTGATGCATCTCTAAGGCGTAGACAATGAGGGCGGCGGCGCTATTTAACCTTTGAGCGATCGCATACTCATGTTTGAGTTGTTCAATATTATTGGGTGTACACTGTTCTGGAGGTAGCCCTTTGATAATTACCGGACACTGATCTTTAACTCTGATTCCACGGTATATGACTGCTTTTACCCCTGCTTTTAACAAAGTGACAATTTCAAATCCGGGTAATGCAATCATCATGCCAAATACTCCAGGCGTACTTCTTCAGGGATAATCCGAGCTTAATTGTATTTTAGATACATTTCCTGGGACAGATGAAATTTACATAATATTAAGTTCAGATAATTTGGTTATGCTGACTCAAAAACCAAAACTAAGCTAAAATTCAAGCAGAGTAAGCATTTCCCGCTCAGAAACTCCCCATGTTTGATAACCTGCAAACCCAAGTTTACCAACTAGAACAATTTGCCAACAGCCTCGTTTCTAACCAACTAACACACCTTAGTGTGGTGAGTATTGGTATCATCTTTGCTGCTGGCTTGCTCACCAGTCTTACACCCTGTATGCTTTCCATGCTGCCAATTACCATTGGTTACATTGGCGGTTATGAAGCTAAAAGCCGCTTGCAAGCAGCTGCCCAATCAACTTGGTTTGCTTTAGGATTAGCAACTACATTAGCAGGGATGGGTATTTTAGCAGGGTTTGTCGGAAAAGTCTACGGTCAAGTGGGAATTGGTTTGCCGATTATTGTCAGCATTATCGCCATTCTCATGGGGCTGAACTTATTAGAAGCACTACCTCTGCAATTTCCATCCTTGGGTGAAACCAATTGGATTTCGCCGGATTTGCCAGCTGGATTGCGTTCTTATTTGCTGGGACTGACTTTCGGCTTAGTGGCATCTCCTTGTAGCACACCAGTTTTAGCTAGTTTGCTGGGTTGGATTGCCAATACACAAGACTTAATTTTAGGTGCTGTTTTGCTACTTTCTTATACAGCAGGTTATGTAGCACCGTTGATTTTGGCAGGTACTTTTACAGCTTCAATTAAAAAATTACTAGAATTGCGTCGCTGGTCTGGTTGGATTAACCCAGTTAGTGGGGCGCTATTGGTAGGATTCGGTGTATTTTCCTTAATTTCTCGGATTCCCCTTGGCAGTTTTTAATATCAATACATTTGTTAGCTTTTACACATAATGACTTTAGAAGATTCAGCGTCCAAAGAATTAAAATGGTGGGCAGTACCTGGGCAGTTCTTACGGCAAGAGCTTTTGCCCGTACTGACTAACTTACGACTAGCGATCGCACTACTGCTATTGATTGCAATCTTTAGCTCCACTGGTACTGTAATTGAGCAAGGTCAATCACCTGCATTTTACCAAGCCAACTATCCAGAACATCCAGCTTTATTTGGTTTCTTAACTTGGAAGGTAATTCAAGTAGTTGGATTAGACCACGTATATCGTACCTGGTGGTTTCTGGCATTACTCATCTTGTTTGGTACTAGCTTAACTGCTTGTTCATTTACCCGTCAGTTACCAGCCTTAAAAGCTGCCCAACGCTGGAAATATTACGAAGAACCACGACAATTTCAAAAGTTAGCTTTGAGTACAGAACTAGATACTGGTTCTCTGAATTCTCTTAGCGAAATATTACAAAAACACCGCTATAAAATTTTTCCAGATCAAGAAAAAGAAAATCTCCTTTACGCCCGCAAAGGAATAGTCGGACGCATCGGGCCAATTATCGTTCATATTGGCATCGTTGCGATTTTGCTAGGGGGAATTTGGGGGGCGATGACTGGATTTTTGGCTCAGGAAATGGTTGCCAGTGGCGATACATTTCGAGTGACAAATATTGTCGATGCTGGCCCTTTAGCAGCTGCCCAAGTCCCGAAAGATTGGTCTGTGCGCGTCAATCGTTTTTGGATTGACTACACACCATCTGGCGGCATCAATCAATTTTATTCAGATATGTCTGTCTTGGATAATCAGGGAAAGGAAGTTGACCACAAGAAGATTTTTGTCAACGAGCCTCTGCGCTATCATGGCGTAACTTTCTATCAAACTGATTGGGGAATTGCAGGTGTTCGTGTCCAATTTAATAACAGTCCGGTTTTTCAGCTGCCGATGGCGCAATTGAACACCAACGGTAACGGGCGCATTTGGGGAACCTGGGTTCCGACTAAACCGGATTTGAGTGAGGGTGTCTCTTTGTTAGCTAAAGACTTGCAAGGGATGGTATTAATTTATGATGCCACTGGCAAACTTGTTGATACAGTCCGTGCGGGGATGTTCACCGAAGTTAATGGCGTGAAGCTGAAAATTTTGGATGTCATTGGTAGCACTGGCTTACAAATTAAAGCCGATCCAGGCATACCAATTGTTTATTCAGGGTTTGGTTTACTAATGCTGGGTGTGGTAATGAGTTACTTTTCCCACTCGCAAATATGGGCATTGCAAAAAGGCGATCGCTTGTATATAGGTGGCAAAACTAATCGTGCCCAAGTTGCTTTTGAACAAGAAGTTTTAGAGATTTTAGATCGGCTGAGTTCACAGCCAAAAGGTGAGGAGAAAGAGACGGCAATTGAAGTTTAAACGCAAAGGGGAGGCAGCGCGTTGCGGAGGTTCCCCTCGTTGTAGCGACTGCCGTCGCGCAAAGGAAATCGCAGAGGTACGCAGAGGATTACTTTGCGTACCTTTGCTTTTCCAAGTTATTTACAATCAATTACGCCTACACAGCTACAAATTAGGAAATTACTAGAGGTATTTATTAAACATTGAAACAAAAAATTTCTCTGTCTGCTCAACTTCAATCTAATGGACGGGTTTGCCTTCTACCTTTAATCGGTATCTTGTTAAGTATTGCTTCTTGCAGTGCCGAGCAGAAAAATATAAAGCGTGTTTCCCTTGTTGGTACTGGGGCAAGTTTTCCCGCACCTTTGTACGAGCGTTGGCTTTCAGATTACAACCAGCAAAATCCCAATATAGAAATTAATTATCAGGCGATAGGAAGCAGTGCTGGAGTGCAACAGCTCATTGACGGTACTGTGGATTTTGCAGCTAGTGATGTAGGAATTACAAGTGAAGAAGCAGCCAAGATAAAACGGGGAGTAATTGCTTTGCCAATAACTGCTGGTTCTATTGTGCTAGCTTATAATCTCAAACCAGTTGCACAGCAGTCGTCTCAAGTCAATGTACCAACTGCTCTAAGGCTACCACGCCAAGTTTACGTAGATATTTTTCTCGGAAAAATTAAGAATTGGAATCATCCTAGAATAGCCGCAGCTAACCCAGGTGTAAGTTTGCCCGATTTACCAATTCAGATTGTACACCGAACAGATGGTAGTGGAACTACAAGCGTGTTAACGCAACACCTAAACACCATAAGTCCAGAATGGAAAAGCAAAGTTGGGGCTGGTAAATCTGTAGCATGGCAAGTCGGAATTGGTGGAAAGGGTAACGAAGGTGTTACCGCCCTGATTCAACAAATACCAGGAGCTATTGGCTATGTAGAATACATTTACGCCAAACAAAATAAACTTTCTGTGGCTGCTTTAGAAAATAAATCTGGTAATTATATTACACCAACACCAAAATCTGTAGCACAAACTTTAGAGGCAGTGAAATTACCAAATGATAACTTGATTGCTTTTATCACCGATCCTACAGATGCCCAGTCTTATCCCATCGTCACTTACAGCTGGCTTTTAACTTATCACCAATATCCCAACCGAGTCAAAGCTCAAGCACTGAAAAATTTTCTGAATTGGGCTGTGATTGACGGGCAAAAATCCAGTTTGGAACTTGGATATATTCCTTTATCAAAAAAAGTTGTGCTTCAAGTGCAATCTGCTGTTAAGCAGATTGCAGAATAAATATAGCAGTTCTCCTTTGGATGCAACATAGACTAAATGGTTGAACTCAAAGGAAAAAAGGGAGTCTGATTTAATACAGCTCCCTAATTAGCAGAAGCTAAGAGAAGAATCACCTACTCTTACCTGCTAATAGACATCTCCGAAAAAGAATATCAAAGCCTTGTGCTGTTAGGGTCAATATCTCATTGCCGGAGATGTCTAATGGTTTGCAGCAACTCAAATACTGAGGAGTCAAACGATTGCTTTTGTGTCATGTGTCATATTTTATGACGCTGCGTGTACCTCGTGAATCTTTTTATTTTTCTCTGCTACCCCAATTTCTTGAGCGAATACGCTGAAATTATGTTACATTTTTCCTGCCAATGGATAGCTGGAAACTGGAATAATTTTTGTGATTCTATCTTTAATTCGTTCATCGAGCCTCTAACTGCTTGATAAATTTTATACTCTTAATTCTAGCTTTCTTTAAATTTTTGTTATATTTAATACAATTATTAAATATTGGTTGCAGATATCCTTTTAAAATAATCGTCAAATGATTTATTAGCAATCTTGATGAGATATCTCATCAAGTTAAATTCTCATATAAATCAGTATCTTCTTTGCAATTAAAATTACTTTATACTTAAATATAGTTTTTAGTTTTAGTGTAAGCGTAGCCCGCACTTCTCTACGAGACGCTGCGCGTAGCTTGCTTCCACGAAGTGGTACGACAAAGCTCAGTGACCACCGTTGGCATCGCTTGTTTTTGATCTGACCTCACAAAATCGCGTTGCTCCCGATTGCGTTTAGTTATAAACTTTGTAAAGAATAAGAAATTTTTTAGCAAGCTAATAATCATTACAGTTTTATTATGAAATAGTAAACAGCTAATAACTTTATTTCTAGTTGACTGAAGTTTAGTGCTGTTATTTGCTGGAGGGTGCAATGTCCGGTGATTTGGATTTTGCTCCTTAGAGTGCTTTGGCTAGGAATTGTGCGCTTGCTCAATTAACTTCAGATAGCGGTTTTTCCAATATTTCTAAGCTTCTAACTTAATGGAAGTAACTGCCAGACCCTGACCAAATAGTACTTTTTTGATTGATATTCCCATTACTATCTGGAGGCTATTGCTATGTTCAATGAACAAGCTTACTTGCTAGCATACCCTGATGTAGCGGCGGCTGTTAATGCTGGCTCTTTTACCTCAGGACTACAACACTATGAACAGGTTGGACAATTTGAGGAGAATCGCTTTGGCTTTTTTTTAGGAACCAACGGGAATGACACCATAATTGGCTTTGGTGAAGGAAACAAACTCATTGCTGGAATTGGTTTCGACGTTTTATCAAATGGAGCAACAGTTGCTGGAGTCGGTCAGATTGATACCCTAATTGGCACCCAAGGGAGAGATGTATTCCTCCTTGGCCATTCCAGTTTGTCTTCATTAAGCTCCACACCTCAACAATTTTACGTTGGTGGTGGTAATACAGATTATGCTTTAATCCAGGACTTTGAGCGAGCCAGTGACATGATTGTGCTAGAAGGAGCACCACAGAACTACACTTCTCAAGTAGTAAACGGAAGTTTCAACATCTCTACATCATCGGGAGACTTAGTTGGTATTGTGGAGGGGGTTACTTTTTTGATGCCGGTTTCGGGTGATTTGATTGACCTTACAAGATTCAACGTTCCATTGAATGCTGTTGGACCGTTTACTGTTTTTTTATAATGCAATCTACGACTTACTTTGCAACTAGATTGTCAAACTGTAAGAGTTTTTGAGTATTACAATGCTCTTCGCTCCTTCCAATACCCAAGCAAATCATGTCGGCATTAAAAACATTTCGCTCCTCATTACTTTTTATGCTAAATACGTCTGGAAATAAACCTGAAACTCTTGCTCAGCAATAACAACAGCCGTTAATTTAAGAGTTTGAGGCAAGATTTTTGAAATTGAAGCTATAACTCCCTGTAAGGCTTGATTTTCAACGCAAGTGATCGACTTTAATTAAAAGTTCAGCATAATACGTACTGAATAATCAAACATTTTCACGATCAATAGTTTGGGATAAGGAGAATGCTTCATAGAAACATTAGGATTATTAGGATTTGGGGACATAAAATAAAGTTGCAAAGTGCGTCCTATGCACCAATTTGTAACAAGCAGATTGCCCTAAAGTTCATTCAGGGAGAAGGAGGATTGAAAAACTATCCTGCAAGTATATACTGGCGATCGCCCATTAATCAAACAGACTTTTCCAAATACTGTGAAAAGTCTATTATTGTATCAAATAAAACTCAGGAGTGGTGGTGCTGGTGTAGTAAGTTTGTCGGGTTAGGAAGTTGCTTGATTATAGCAAGTGTGTTGATTGCTTCCTTACAAGAGCGTGTTTTTGCTCAAATTACCCCGGATGCCACCTTGCCTACTAACTCCAGCGTCACAAGGGATGGAAACATCTTCAATATTATTGGAGGAACAAAAGCAGGAAGTAATTTGTTCCACAGCTTCTCTGAATTTTCTGTACCTCCTCGTGGCACTGCTTATTTTAATAATGCTTTAGATATTCAAAATATCATCAGTCGAGTTACGGGTGGGTCAGCTTCTAATATTGATGGGTTAATTCGTGCTAATGCTCCCGCTAATTTGTTTTTGATAAATCCAAAAGGGATTATTTTTGGCCAGCGTGCGAGGCTGGATGTTAAAGGTTCTTTTGTTGCGACTACAGCAAATGCGATCGCTTTTGGTGATAAAGTGATTTTCAGCGCCACGAATCCAACTACTTCTCCACTGTTGACAATCAATCCTTCCGCTTTTCTATTCAATCAAATTCCTACTGCGCCAATTCAAAATAACTCAGCTAACCTAAGTGTCAAAAATAATCTTAGTTTGCTGCTAGTTGGTGGCGATATAAACCTGAATGGTGGCTCCCTGAAGGCTTCTGGTGGGCGAGTAGAGTTAGGAGGTTTAGCGCAAGAAGGAATAGTTGGGCTAAATGTAAATGATCATAATCTGAGCTTAAATTTTCCGCCTGACTTATTGCGAGCTTCATTATCGCTTACCAAGGGTGCTGAAGTGGATGTTACATCTAATGGTGGTGGCAGTATTGCCGTCAATGCCCAGAATATAGATATTTCGGAGAAAAGTAGCTTACGTGCTGGCATCAAGCCATTAGCTACAGCCGCTAACGCCAAAGCTGGAGATATCACCCTCAGCGCCAAAGAAACAGTGACAGTCAAAGATAGCTCTATCTACAATGCCGTTTTTGGTTTAGGAGATGGTGGTTCCATACGCGTGGATGCAGGAAAATTGATTATTCAAGATGGAATAGTAGCGACTGCTACTACTTCTAGTGGTAGTGCTGGGGATCTGGTTATGAACGCCTCTGACTCAATAGAACTAACTGGCAGTTCCTCATCAAACGGTACAATTGACATTTTTCCGATTAATTTATACGGTTTTTCTCCCAAGTTTACTGTTCCTATTGGCTTGCTTTCCGCTTCTCTTGATGCCAAGACTCTTCTACCCAGGAATCTTCGTTCTCTAAGTTCCTTTCTACCTACTGCAAGTGGAAATGCCGGAAACCTGACCATTGAAACTGGGCGGTTAATTGTCTCTAATGGGGCAGTGGTATCGGCAGCTACAACAAGCACAGGAAAAGGAGGAAATTTAACCGTGAAGGCAGACTTGATAGAACTCACTGGTACTTCAGCTAATGATTCTCCATTCTATCTGTTTAGTATTACAAGTAAGCTTCCTAGTGGATTGCGTAATGATACTGATGGTCGGGGATCTGGGGGCAACTTGACCATTGATACTAGACGGTTAATTGTCCGTGATGGTGCATGGGTGATAACTGGTACTGGTAACAAAAAACCAGAAGGAAAATTGACTGTGACAGGAGGCGAATTGATCATTAACGCCACCGATTCAGTAGAACTTAGTGGCACCTCATCAGATAATATTCCTAGCGTTTTGGCTTCTGGAACACAGGGATCTAAAAATGCTAACAAATTGGTTATTAATACTAAGAAGCTGATGGTCAGCAATGGAGGAATAATCACGACGGGTACTTCTAGCTCTGGGAATGGAGGCGAATTGATCATTAACGCCACTGATTCAGTAGAACTTGTTGGCACCTCAAAACAAGGGTTGTCCGCCTCTCAAATAAAAAATTTGATTGGACTTGCTGGAGCTTCAGTCTTAAACTTCGTAGAAGATCGTCCATTTCCGAGTGGTGTAATTTCTGGGAGTGCAAATACAGGAAATGCTGGAAAGTTGACTATTAACACTGGACGGTTATTAATTCAGGGTGGAGCACAAGCATCGGTTTCTACAATTAGTGCCGGAAATGCGGGTAACTTAAATGTTCGCGCTTCTTCTATAGAACTGAGTGGAACTTCGCTTGAAAGCCCTAAGCGCAACGACATTGTAGGTCGAAGCCTGTTGACAACTGCTGTTGGTGAAGGCTCAACTGGAAAGGGTGGCGATATAACAGTTATCACCAACTCCCTAACTATCACCGATGGTGCTGCACTGACAGCTAGTACTTCTGGGCAAGGAGAGGCAGGTAAAATAACTGTCAATGCTACTGATAAAGTAATAATTAGTGGTAGTGACTTTAGTTATGATGATCTAATTAATAACTTTACTGATAAGGTAGAAAATATCGGCGCTAACAGTGGCATATTTGTCAGTTCTACTGGTTCAGGAACCACAGGCGACATCGAAATCAACTCACCTAAAATTACTTTAGACAACCAAGGCAAACTCAACGCCGAATCTGCATCCGGTAACGGTGGTAACATCAACATCAATAGCGACTTACTTTTACTCCGTCGCAACAGTCAAATCTCCACCAACGCAGGTACAGACGAATTAGGTGGCGATGGCGGTAATATCAATATTAACTCTAGATTTATCGTTGCAGTTCCCAACGAAAATAGCGACATCACCGCTAATGCCTTCACTGGATCTGGTGGTAGAGTTGACATTACAACAAACGGTATTTTCGGTATTGTTTCGCAAAAAAGCTCAACCGAAAACAGCGACATTACAGCGAGCTCACAATTGGGAGTGAATGGGGAGGTAACTATCAACAGTCCGGATACTGACCCTAGTCGCGGCTTAATTCAACTACCCTCTAAACTTGTGGATGCATCCCAACAAATCGCTCAAGGCTGCACTCCCAGAGGACGACAAACCGCCAATCGTTTTATTGCCACAGGACGCGGTGGATTACCCCTTAGCCCCAACGAGCCTCTGCGGGGACGAGCAGTAATTACTGGTTGGGTAGATTTGCCCCCACAAGCAACACAAAGAGTCACAGATAAATTATCTACTGTATCTGTTAGCAAATCTACTAATCAGATTGTGGAGGCTCAAGGATGGATTGTTGATGGTAAAGGTGATGTTATTCTTGTAGCTCAATCTGGACAAAGTTCTTCTATTCCCTCTGCTATGTCCTGTAGTCAATGATTCATTATCCTAAGAGTAGGGGAAAGAATTCCTATGAAACCCAAGTTTTCATTATGGGACTTCCAAGAAATAAATTATCCAATTTCACACCCATCAAAACGACTTTCTCTCCCCCTGCCCTAAAAGCGTACCCCTTTGGGGAAGCAAGCTACGCGTAGCGTCCCGCAGGGATGGGATACTTTTTTATTTGGAAGTCCCTATGGGTACTTTTGGTGACGCACTTCAACTACGGTATGTACATTCCCGCGAGGTGTGAAATCTGCTTTCACAGTGACTTCCAAGGGATCGCAAGCAGCCACAAAATCATCCAAAATTTGATTGGCAGATTCTTCGTGGGAAATGTAGCGATCGCGGTAACTATTAATATAAAGTTTAAGCGCCTTCAATTCCACTACCCGTTCATCAGGTACATAGCTAACATAAATTGTTGCAAAGTCAGGATAACCGGAAAACGGACATTTACAAGTAAATTCTGGCAAAGTAATGTTAATGTCATATCGCCTACCCACACGCGGATTCGGAAAGGTAATTAGTTTACCTTCCGCAATGTCGCGTTCGCCATACTTCATTTCTTGGTTTGCCTGGGATGCACTTTCAGATAATTTGTCACTTGTCATTTCTTATTTGTCACTTGTCATTTGTCATTTGTCATTTGTCATTAGTTATTTTACTTATCTTTACGTCCTTTTAGTAATTTTGTAGCTTGTTAACTCCTAACTCCTAACTCCCAACTCCCAACTCCCCCTCAATACTCTTCCTTCTCCCAATCTGGACAATTTTCATCTTCACAACCGTGGGGATGCATAGCACAAACTAATAAATTACCACCATAAACTTGACCGTGGTAATGACTACAACCGATACAGGCAGGATTTTTTTCAGATGTAGGTTCAACTGAATAAGGAAAACCTGGATCGACATCTGCTACAATGTCTTCCAGTTCCCAGTAAGCCTCCAACATTGGTTCAGCTAAATCCTGTAGATAGCGATCGACTTCAGTAACAATATTATTGTGTACTTGCTCGCTGACTTCTTCCGTTAGCTCAAAAAATGCATCTACCACTTCACTCATTCCCAGGAAGAAGCGCTCTACTTCATCAGCCACTGTTTCGACGATTTCTACTAAATCTTTTTGCCACTGTTCCATAAACTTGACACCTTTGCAGGCTATAAACAGGACGCTTTGTATTATCTGGCTTGAAGCACTAAAATACACACTTGGCAATGTATCTTATCAAGTTTTTGTCCGAAGTGTCATGTCAAAATGCCACTTATTACTGATATTTCGCTCAAACAATACTTTTTATTGATCGCGTTGCAATCGTTTTAACTCGTCTTGCAGGTTTAGCACTTCTTGGCGTAATTTATCTACATTCTCATCATTTGACGCCTCTTTCACCGTTGGCTCTTCATCTTCCTCTAAAATTTCAATGCGCCGAGGTTGAGAAGGGGGCGTTTCTGGTGAGTTTTCACCAGATGGTTGGGCTTGTTGGGCTTGCTTCATCATGTCCTCAACGAACCGCCGGGCTTCTTCTGTGTTCATTTCGCCCTTTGCCACCATTTCATCTGCCAGTTTTTGGACTTGCGATCGCACTTCGGCTAATTTCCCCCCTGCTTTCTCACCCGCGTAAGAAGCTAATCCAACACCGAGGTAAAAAGCTTTTTGAACAATATCTCCAAAACCAGGCATTGTTGCTAACCGCTCCTAAAAATAGGGCGACCCGGAGACTAAGCCTACCACAAGCCTCCCGTGTTGCTGCTACCTTCCGGTTCTGACAAGATTTGGGTGTTGCGATCGCATAGATCCAGGTCTTATATAAGCATAACATTAAAATTCAGTAAGTGTGTGTTATTCCATTACAATTCGCCATTCATAAAGTTGATAGTTGACGCAGCCGTGTTTCACCAAGGGGTCATCAGCCACAATTACTTCTGCTTCCTCCTTTGAGGCAGCCTCAAACAGCAACATCCCGCCTTTTTGCTCTGCCCAATAGCCTGTTCGCGCTTTGTGTCCTTTAGCAATCAAATCCTGAATGTAGGCTTTGTGGGCAGGTACATATTGGTCAAAGGTAGGTTTATCGACTTTGCCTTCTTCAATCTTTACAAACCACGGCATTAGCTTCTTTACTCCAGTTACAACAGACATCCTGCTTTAGTTATGACTATTTTTGAGTAGCATTTGAGTAGCAATCCACACGAACTATAGTGATTTACTAATTAATATAGATAGAGATATGAGCCGTTTTTTTGTTGCCCTCCTACCACCGCAAGATATTCAAGACTACGCCAACGAGATTAAGCAGTACTTTGCTGATTGCTATGCTAGTAGCGGGGCGCTAAAGTCTCCGCCTCATATTACTCTGCAACCACCCTTTGAATGGGCAGATGTTAACTTGCCAATATTAGAAGCATCCTTGAAGCAGTTTGCCAGTGGACAACAGCCAGTAGCAATTACACTTAAAGGGTTTGATGCCTTTGCGCCTCGTGTCATATACATTAATGTTGTCATAAGTCAAGAGCTTTTAACTTTGCAAGCTGATTTAATGGCTCATACAGAAAGCAAGTTGGCAATTGTTGACAAGGTTTCTAAAACCCGCCCTTTTGCACCCCATTTAACGGTTGCATTTCGGGATTTAACAAAGCAGAACTTTAAAGCTGCTTGGCCAGAATTTGAAAATCGTCAATTGCATTTTGAGTTTACTCCTGACAAATTAACCTTGCTGCTTCACGACGGGAAGCGCTGGAATATTAAACGAGAGTTTGCTTTTTTCTCTGGTAGTAATTGAGCGATATTTTTGTGATGGACGCTGGCGCTGTTTGATATTGAAGTTAATTTTGTTTTGGATTAATTGCTGATTTATATATTCTCTAATCATTGGGGAGACAGAGAAAAGATAAGCATTCTTTTCTACTAGAGAGCGCTCTTGCAAAGATTCTAAAGCATCTAGTAATTGTGGTGTTGATATAGCAGGTGATATTTGCGATCGCAGTTCTGAAAGTGAAGCTGGCTGAGAGTTACCTGCTAACCACTCAATAATCATATTTTCTGTATCTGACACGCATTTAAAATGCTCTTTTAAAAGCTGGTTAATCTCCCCAAAAACTAATGTTTTTTGGTTTAAAAACTCCGAAATATTACCATCAAATAATTTATCAATTTTGTTAAAAGCTATATTTAATGCCAATGGATTACCGGCATAGCTCTCAACGAGTTGATGCAAATCACCAGTTGAACCCCAAAAAGCACCTTTAGTTTTAAAGATTTCTTCTACTTCTGTGATTTGTAAGCCTTTTAGTTGCAATGCCCTAACGGGTAAGTTTTCTCCTAGCAGTCGTCTAATTTCTCTCGGTATTTCCTGACTTGTAAGCACTAAGCAACTTTGATGAAGATCTAAGCCAGTGCGATCGCTTAAATCTTCCAACGTGTAACGTTTATTTAAGTTTTCCCAACTTTGTGCCTGACATTTCGCCGTTTAAAGTTTCTGAAATCCTTGAGGTGTAAGAATAACACCCCGTTTGCGCCTACGTTGTAGTGGATTCATTACTGTCCCTTAAGTTTTGTACATACACTCATAAAGTAATAGTCAGTAGTTAGCGCCTGTAATATGCCGCCAAAATATCTACTTCACTTAAGAGGGTGCTACAAAGATGAGATGTGCTTTTCTTGAAATCAGGTTGTTAAATATTATGAATATTAGAAATATGAATCTAGAGATGTAGCAGTACTACGTTTATACAAGGGTTCTGAATAACGCAGATTTAATTTCACTAACTATCTATTGTGACTGACGATGCATTCTTTTGCAGAACTGACAGAGATAAATCAGAAGTTTTGCTGAAGTTGTTGATAGATATAATCCTTGCTGGACAAAGCTTTGAGAAATTATTAATCAAAATTTTTTAAATTTATTTCTTAAGTTCCTTAACTTCGGTTGTTAGCGCAGAGTTACACGTGCAAAATACAAAAAGTTTGTTTCTTGGTTAATGGCACTACTAAGAAAATTAC
Organism: Nostoc sp. ChiQUE01b; assembly: GCF_034531255.1. NCBI lineage: Bacteria > Bacillati > Cyanobacteriota > Cyanophyceae > Nostocales > Nostocaceae > Nostoc > Nostoc sp. ChiQUE01b. The sequence continues at coordinate 25,771 of NZ_JAVRBM010000105.1, forward strand.
AGTTGATTTCCAAGATATTTATACTTTACTTCCTTCTCAATTGCAGCAGCCAGCGAGGGAAAAACTACTCGTTTTCTTACCTAAAAATGAAAATGAGTTTTTATATGTTGTCAACGCCAGAGAGTCAGTTAGCTAGTACTCCACCACATTAATTTTGATAAGTTCGTAGTCGGTAGTGCAGTAGGGGCGCGCAGATGTGCGCCCTGAACACGTAGTATCATTAATAGTTGAGAATAAGCGATCGCATCTCTTTCTTTTTCACTCTCTGTGGTCGCATACGCCGAACACCTCAAAGAGTTGCAGCTTGTCGTCACACATCGCTTAACTTTCGGAACGCCTTGCAAATAAAAAATGCTAGATTTATTTATTTCTACTTACCTAATTTTTGTAAAACAAGATACATTAAATGGTAGTTTAATCGCAAAGGAACCAAAAAGCATGGCCGTTAGCAGCCCTGAAGTCATCCGTCACATATTGATTGGATTGGGATATTTAGCTCCTGAGATCGATCCTAAGCCGGATCTCACTAAATTTGCTCCCTGGAAGCGGAATAACAACTCTTTGACAGACGATCCTACTGAAGAAGCGATTAAAAAGTTTCAGAAACAGTACTCACAAAAACTTACGGTTAATGGTAACGCTGATGCAGATACTCGAACTGTAATGGAAGATACAGTCAAAGGGCTTCAGAATAGATTGAAGTTTCACGGTTTTGCAACCAATGCTGAAATTCCAAAAGACTTGCCTTTTTATGGGCCAGCTACTTATACAGCAGTCAAAAAATTTCAGAAATCTCAGGGTTTAACTGAAAATGGGATTGCTACTTTTGAACAGCGTCAAATTCTACAGCAATCTAGTCTCACAGATAAGCCCCAGCCGCAGCCCCAGTCACAAGTCAAGCTGAGAGATTTGTGTTTCCAATTCCAAAAGAATCCTCAAAATCCTTCTTACATCGCAGCATTAAATAACTTACAACAAAATTTACCCAAGGACGTTTTACACAAAGTTACTAACAAATGGAGGGGAACAAACGATCAAAATCCAGAGATTGTCAAGCTGACGAATCTGTTTACTTATTATGATGACAATAATGCAAACCATCGTGATGCACTAAATCACTTACAAAGTCAGCTTACCCCAGCCATCTCTCAAGCATTTTTAAAGCTTTGGAATAAGAAGTAATATCATGTCCGCATAATTAGTTATGATTTCCACAGTCATTGCACCCCACACGCCAGGTGCTTTACTTGGGGAGACCCCTTGGCGCTAGCCTCTCCCTTTGGGAGAAGACCGCACTGGCTCCCCTTAATCCCCTCCCCGCTTGCGGGGCTACCGTGTACACACAAGTCGAATTTCTTCTTAAATCCAGTCGTTTATTGAATTCGGGTGGTCGTTTATTGAATTCGGGCGGTCGTTTATTGAATTCGGGCGGTCGTTTATTGA